>NZ_JBXDLD010000055.1:0-40035 GCF_056820425.1 Priestia sp. KCTC 13724
ATGTTTGACTTGCTCATAAAAGTTTAAAAAATTAACGTTGACGTTTGTCGCTTTGTTCAGTTTTCAAAGAACTCTTTTTTTATGTCGCTCAAAAGCGACCTCTATAATATAACAAGTTTTGAGCTTGTTGTCAACAACTTTTTAACACTTTAATTTAAGAGCTCGTTGCTGACTTTTTATATATTATCAGATTCTTTTTGATAATACAAGCTTTTCTATAAAAAAAAAGAGTTTGGGACATAACAAAATGATTGCTTCTAAAAGACGAACACTAGCTGTTCCCATCTCTTTAGTTTGTCTCAACCTGTTTCCAACATTGTTTTCACAATCAACAAAAAACCTGAACGATTAAAAGTTATGAACTCTCAATCGTTCAGGTATAGTAGAGGCTGAACTACTTATGTCTCAGTCTCTTTTGCCTATTTACTCATTTTCAGGTGATTCTTCACTGGTAACGTCTAGTTCTGAGTCGACTTCTTCGTCAAGCTCCTCATCTTCTTCAGATGTTTGAACTTTTGCTACAGTAGAAACAAACTCACTATCTCCTAAACGAATCACTTTAACACCTTGAGTGTTCCTTCCCATTTGAGAAATTCCAGAGACAGACAGACGAATTAATACACCGCTGACTGTAATTACCATAATCTCCTCTCCAGATGTTACACACTTCAATGCGACTACATCACCATTTTTATCTGTAATATTACATGTCCTTAGACCTTTACCGCCTCGAGTCTGTATGCGGTATTCATTAGCTGGTGTTCTCTTACCATATCCATTCTTTGTAATAATTAAGATATCTGATTCTTCTTCAAGAATCTCCATCCCAATTACTTCATCTTCTGAATCAAGAGTAATTCCTTTTACACCAGTTGCTGTTCTCCCCATTGAACGGACATCATTCTCATTAAAGCGAATCAACATACCATTTTTAGTACCAATAACCATATCACGTTTACCATCTGTTAGTTTTACAGAGATTAACTCATCCTCTTCTCGTAAACTTAATGCAATTAAGCCACTATTACGGATGTTTTCAAAAGAAGATAATGGGGTACGTTTTGAAATACCTTGTTTTGTTGTAAAGAATAAATACCAGTCATCAACGAACTCATCAACTCGAATAATAGCATTGACCCATTCACCTTTATCTACTTCTAATAAGTTAATAATAGGGATCCCTTTAGCAGTTCTGCCGTACTCAGGAATTTCATATCCTTTTGTTTTGTATACTTTCCCTTTATTCGTAAAGAATAAAATTGTATCGTGTGTAGAAGTTGTTAAAAGATGTTCAACAAAATCATCTTCATTGGTATTCATTCCTTGAATACCACGCCCCCCACGCTTCTGACTCTTATAAGTAGATACAGGTAATCGTTTAATATATCCGTTATGTGTTAAGCTAATAACAATATCTTGTCGTGGAATAAGATCTTCATCTTCAATAACTTCAGAACCACCCGCTATAATTTCTGTACGACGCCCATCATTAAAGCGATCTTTAACTTCTATTAATTCCTCACGAATAATTTCCAAAACTTTTTCATTATCTGCTAGAATCGCTTTTAATTCAGCAATTAAAGCTAGTAAAGATTGATACTCAGCTTCAATTTTCTCACGCTCTAACCCAGTAAGCTTTTGCAAACGCATATCTAAAATAGCCTGTGCCTGCTTTTCACTTAGTGAGAATTGTGTCATTAATCCTTCTCTAGCGATATCGGTTGTCTGAGAAGCTCTAATTAATGCAATAACCGCATCGAGATTATCTAAAGCAATCTTTAAGCCTTCTAAAATATGAGCACGTGCTTCTGCTTTTCTTAACTCAAATTCAGTACGTCTGCGAATAACAACAACTTGATGGTCTAAGTAATACTGTAGACACTGTTTTAAGTTTAAAACCTTCGGCTGCCCTTCCACTAAAGCAAGCATATTAATACCAAAGCTTGTTTGTAAAGATGTTTGTTTATATAAGTTATTTAGTAAGACATTGGCATTTGCATCTCTTCGAACTTCAATTACAATACGCATACCAGAGCGATCTGATTCATCGCGTAAATCTGTAATACCTTCAATCTTTTTATCTCTAGCAAGTTCTGCAATCTTTTCAATCAACTTCGCTTTATTTACTTGATATGGAAGCTCATTAACGATAATCGTTTGTTTTCCATTTGATTGTTCTTCAATTTCTACTTTTGCACGAATAATAATAGAGCCTTTTCCTGTTTCATAAGCTCTACGAATTCCACTAATACCTAAGATTTGACCTGCGGTTGGAAAGTCTGGGCCCGGTATGATTTCCATTAATTCTGGAATTGTAATATCTTGATTTTTACTAACAGCTAGTACACCATCAATAACTTCTCCGAGTTGATGGGGTGGAATATTTGTTGCCATACCTACCGCAATACCCGCTGAGCCGTTTACAAGTAAGTTAGGAAACCTAGCTGGTAGTACAACCGGCTCTCGCTCAGATCCATCATAGTTATCTTGATAATCAATCGTATCTTTGTTGATATCTCTTAATAACTCCATAGAGATTTTGGACATTCTTGCTTCTGTATAACGCATCGCTGCTGCTGAATCACCATCGATAGAACCAAAGTTACCATGACCATCTACAAGCATATTGCGATAGCTGAAGTCTTGAGCCATACGCACCATTGTTTCATAGACAGCTGAGTCACCATGAGGATGGTACTTACCTATAACTTCCCCTACGATACGAGCTGATTTTTTAAATGGTTTATCCGAAGTCATACCTAAGTCATTCATCGCATATAGAATACGACGATGAACAGGTTTTAAGCCGTCACGTACATCTGGAAGCGCACGTGAAACAATAACGCTCATTGCATAATCTAAAAACGAAGAACGCATTTCTTGGCTAATGTTTACTTCTTTAATTTGAGAGTTTGGTTTATCTGACATCGATAAGAACCTCCTTCACGAAGTTCAGTATAGTAGTTCACATATGTAAACGCAGGATAGAAATCCCTCTACCCTGCCATTTAACATTCTTTTTAATTCTAAAAAATATCTTGTTTAGATATCTAAATTCTTAACGTATTTTGCATTTTCTTCAATGAAGTTACGGCGTGGTTCAACCTTGTCCCCCATTAAAATTTCAAATGTTTCATCTGCTTCAATCGCATCCTGTAAGTTAACTTGTAGAAGCGTACGCGTATCTGGATCCATTGTTGTTTCCCACAGCTGCTCTGGATTCATCTCCCCTAGACCTTTATAACGCTGTAGGTTAGGTTTAGATCCTTCTGAGAACGTTGGCAGGAGCTCTTCTAGCTGTTTATCGTTATACGCATATTCTACGCGTTTCCCTTGTGAGATCTTATATAATGGCGGCTGTGCAATGTAAACATAACCGGACTCAATAATTTGTCTCATGTAGCGATAGAAGAATGTTAATAACAGCGTACGAATATGAGCTCCATCGACATCGGCATCTGTCATAATTACAAGTTTGTGATAACGTGCCTTAGAAATATCAAAATCTTCTCCAATACCTGTACCTAATGCCGTGATAATTGTACGAATCTCGTTATTAGATAAAATTTTATCTAGTCTTGCCTTTTCAACGTTAATAATTTTACCACGCAAAGGTAGGATAGCTTGGAAATGACGACTACGCCCTTGTTTAGCAGAACCACCTGCAGAATCACCCTCTACAATGTACAATTCACTGATGGAAGGATCCTTTGAAGAGCAATCTGCTAATTTACCAGGTAGATT
Organism: Priestia sp. KCTC 13724; assembly: GCF_056820425.1. NCBI lineage: Bacteria > Bacillati > Bacillota > Bacilli > Caryophanales > Bacillaceae > Priestia > Priestia sp. KCTC 13724. The sequence continues at coordinate 3,745 of NZ_JBXDLD010000055.1, forward strand.
TGAGATCTCCAATGCGCTTTTTCTTCTTGTTAATTCTCTTGCTTTTTTAGCTGCCATTCGAGCACGTGCTGCCATAACACCTTTTTCAACAATTTTCTTAGCTACTACTGGATTTTCTAGTAGGTAAGTTTCAAAGTGCTCTGCAAATACAGAATCAGTAATAGTTCTTGCTTCACTATTCCCTAATTTTGTTTTTGTTTGACCTTCAAATTGAGGGTCTGGATGTTTAATTGAAATGATTGCAGTAATTCCCTCACGTACATCTTCACCTGTAAGGTTTGGATCGCTATCTTTAAACACATTGTTCTTACGTGCATAATCATTAATAGCGCGTGTTAAAGCTGTTTTAAAGCCGGCTTCATGTGTACCACCTTCATAGGTATGAATGTTATTTGCAAAAGAATACAGATTGCTTGTATAGCTATCATTGTATTGAATAGCAATCTCAACTGAAATACTGTCGCGATTTCCCTCAATATAGATTGGCTCTTCATGTACAACTTCTTTTGAACGATTTAAATGTTCAACATATGATTTAATACCACCTTCATAATGGTATTCACGCACTTTGTTTTCTTCACGTTTATCTTCAATCGTAATTTTAATTCCACGATTTAAGAAAGCCAATTCACGTAATCGGTTTGCCAATGTATCAAAATCATACTCTAACGTTTCGTTAAAAATTTCACCGTCTGGCTGAAAGTGGATAACTGTACCAGTTTTATCAGTTTCACCAGTTACTTCTAAATCTGTTACGGGAACACCTCGTTCAAATTTTTGATAATGTACTTTCCCGTCTCGGTGTACATTTACTTCTAGGTAAGTGGAAAGCGCATTTACAACAGATGCTCCTACACCGTGTAGACCACCTGAAACTTTATATCCGCCACCGCCAAATTTACCGCCAGCGTGAAGAACGGTTAAGATAACTTCAACAGCAGGTCGTCCCATTTTTTCATGCATACCAACAGGAATTCCACGCCCATTATCTTTAACTGTGATGCTATTATCTTTCTCAATTATGACATTGATTTCATCACAATAACCAGCTAACGCTTCATCAATACTATTATCAACAATTTCCCATACGAGGTGGTGTAAACCCTTAGCACTCGTAGAGCCGATATACATTCCCGGACGTTTTCGTACTGCTTCTAATCCTTCTAACACTTGTATTTGGTCAGCATCATATGATTGCTTTTCTTTTTGTTCCATTGCCAAATGTATCACCTACACTTTTCATTAACAGCGAACTGTTTATAATTGTATTCTTTTTAACGTATCTTAAATAATTGAATGGAAACCACTTAGGAGCTTCAGACAAGCAAAACTCATCTTTCGTATTTTTGAGGGTAAGCTTTAAAACATTAGACTTAAAACTATAATGATATCATACTTTGTTAAAATTAACGTTGAAAAGCTATCAGTATGAAAAAACTATTTAATTTTTTGTATGACCCCAGCCTCTACCTCAAACGTAGCGGCTTTGTCTAAAGTTTCATGATGAATTCCTTCAATACTGGTGGTTGTCACAAATGTTTGAACCTTTCCCTGTATCGTGTTTAACAAGTGAGACTGACGGAAATCATCAAGCTCAGATAAAACATCGTCTAGTAATAAAATGGGATACTCGCCAATCTCTTGATTAATTAGCTCAATCTCGGCCAATTTTAAAGACAAAGCCGTTGTACGCTGTTGCCCTTGGGACCCAAAGGTTTGAACATCTTTTTCATTGACGTAAAATAGCAGGTCATCTCGGTGAGGACCAATTAAGGTAACGCCTCTATCAATTTCTCTACTCTTTATTTTATCAAATTTTTCATGATATGCTTCTATCATTTTCGACAAATCTGCATCTTCTGATACATCAATCGAATTTTTATACTCGATACGCAGATTTTCGAGCCCTCTGCTAATGCCAAAATGAATGGGTTCTGCCCATTTTTGCAAAAGCTGCAAAAATTCAAATCGCTTTTTTAAAATACGAGCTGCTACTTCTGTAAGCTGAGCAGTTAAGATATCAAGCAAAGATAGGTCAGATTGCTTTCGTGTTTGAAGTTGTTTTAAATATTGATTCCTGTGCTGTAAAACTTTTTGATATTTGCTTAAGTCATGCATGTATACAGGGGAAACTTGTCCAATCTCCATATCAATAAACCTTCTCCGCACTTGGGGACTACCCTTCACCAGGTTCAAATCCTCAGGAGCAAACATAACCGTATTCATAGCACCAATGTATTGACTTAACTTTTGTTGCTCAATGTAATTATATTTTGCTTTTTTACCTTTTGTTGAAATGATTAAATCCAACGTCACAGGACCGCGCTCTTTTTCTACAACACCAGAAATCTTTGCAAATTCACTTTCCCATTTGATCAATTCTTTATCGTTGGAGGTACGATGTGACTTTGCCATTGATAGAACAAAGATTGATTCCATAATGTTTGTTTTCCCTTGCGCATTTTCTCCTAGAATGACATTTACTTTGTTTTCAAAAGCAACCGTTGTTTTTTCATAATTACGATAGTTTGTTAACGCAAGTTCTTTAATGTACAAACCATTCACCAACTCTTAAGATATAATGATAAACTCACCCATATCTGGGATTATTACTTCATCGCCTGGATATAGCTTTCGACCACGGCGTTCCTCTAACTCACCGTTCACATAAACTTCATGCTCACTTAAAAACCATTTCACCATTCCACCAGTCTGAATAACATCAGCTAGTTTTAAAAACTGACCTAATGTAAGATGTTCCGTTGAAATCTGAATTTCTGTTGTCATCATATTCCGCTCACTTCCCTAATTGTTTTATCTATCATTATTCTACTAAATAATTGTCCTTGAGAAAAGAAAGCTACTAGAAACAACCTAGTAGCTTTCAACATCAATATGTTCTAACCGGCAGAATTAGCTGTAGCATTGAGTCATTCTCTAATGTTCGAATAACAAATGGACGCATTGCTCCGGTAAAGTTAATTTTAATATCTGTACCTTCAAGAGCTTTTAATGCATCAAGCATATACTTTGCACTAAACGAAATCTTTAAATCTTCTCCCACAATTGATTCACTTTGAACTTCTTCAATAACTTTACCGATTTCTGGAGAATTTGATGAGATTTCAATAATCCCGTCTGGTAAAGTTGATAGTTTTACTACGTTATTACGTCCTTCTCTCGCTAAAAGCGAAGCACGATCAATAGACTGAAGAAACTCTTTAACGTTTAAAACAACGTCTGTCTTACTGTCAGCTGGGATAAGACGAGAAGTATCTGGGTAATTCCCATCTAGTAGACGTGAGAAGAACAGAAGATGTTTCGTTTTAAATAAAACTTGATTTTCAGTCATAACAATATCAACCAGTTCATTGGAATCATCTAGAATTTTACTAAATTCATTTAAACTTTTTCCTGGAATAACAACATTGTAAGAAACATCATGTTCAGATTGAATATTTGCTTTACGCAAGGCTAAACGGTGGCTATCTGTTGCAATACACGTTAGTGCTTTGCCTTCCACTTTCCAGTTTACACCTGTCAAGATAGGGCGTGTTTCTGAGGTGGACACAGCAAAGACAGTTTGTCGAATCATGTTTTTAAGTAAATCTGTAGGAATTCTAAATACGTTATTTTCTTCGATTTGTGGTAGATGTGGATACTCTTCAGCATCTAAACCATTTAAATTAAACTCTGCTTTTCCAGAACGAATAATTGTTAAAAACAAATTTTGAACATCTAGCTCTACAACTTCTTTTGGCAATTTCTTTACGATTTCACTGAAGAAACGAGCAGGTAAAACGACACTTCCTGTCTTCTCTATTTCTACAATTTCTTTTCCATCTTCTTCTTTTGGGATAAATGATTCAATGGAGATATCAGAATCGCTCCCAGTAAGAGTCACTCCTTCTTCTGTTGTAACAATTTTAATTCCTGTCAAAATAGGGATCGTTGTCCGAGATGAAACAGCCTTCATTACATCTTGAACACTTTGAACTAGGTAGTCTTTTTGAATTTTACATTTCATGAAATCCTTCCTCCTTTTTATTTTAAAAGTCGGTTTAAACAGCTTATTAATTTATTATAAAAAAAAGATAGTAGTAGTAATAGGGCGTGTGGAAATGTGGATAACCCCTTAAAACGCCAGTACACAGCCTATCCACCTGTGGACAGACTGTGTACAATCCTATCTCACTTATACACAAAAAACAAGAGAAAAAATTAGATCTTTAAAGAGTCACTGATTTCTTTAATATGTTTTTGGAGCTGTGAATCAGTTTGAACCAACTTTGAAATCTTTTCATGAGCATGGATAACCGTGGTGTGGTCTCTTCCCCCAAATTCTTCGCCAATCTTTGGTAATGAGAAGTCTGTGAGCTCACGAGATAGATACATTGCAATCTGTCTTGGAAATGCTACAGATTTTGTTCGTTTCTTGGCTTTGAAGTCTTCAAGCTTTACATTAAACTGCTGTCCGACTATTTGTTGGATATCTTGAATGGTAATAATTTTTGGCTTTGAACTCGGAATAATATCTTTTAAAGCTTCAGCAGCCAAGTCTGCATTGATATCTTTATTAATTAATGAGGAGTATGCTACTACACGGATTAAAGCACCCTCTAATTCACGGATGTTTGAGTCGATTTGATTAGCAATATAAAGCATTACTTCATTAGGAATTACTAACCCGTCAGCTTTTGCTTTTTTACGTAAAATAGCAATCCTCGTTTCAAGATCTGGTGGCGTAATGTCTGTAATCAAACCCCATTCAAACCTAGAGCGAAGACGATCTTCTAAAGTTGGTATCTCTTTTGGTGGTCTATCGCTTGAAATAACAATTTGTTTACTTTCTTCATGTAACGTATTAAACGTATGGAAAAATTCTTCTTGAGTTTGTTCTTTACCAGCTAAAAATTGAATATCATCTATAAGTAAAACGTCGACATTTCTATACTTATTACGAAACTCCACCGCTTTGTTGTCACGAATTGAGTTAATAAATTCATTGGTGAATTTCTCAGAAGATAGGTATACAACTTTTGCATCTGGATTATGATCAAGCACATAGTGACCTATTGCGTGCATGAGGTGGGTTTTTCCAAGCCCTACTCCCCCATAAATAAAAAGTGGATTGTAAGCTTTGGCTGGTGCTTCTGCAACTGCTAAGGAAGCAGCATGAGCAAAGCGGTTACCAGAACCAATAACAAAAGTATCAAACGTGTATTTGGAATTAAGCATACTTTGTGGGAATTCGTGTCCATCTTCTTTGCTTACATTCTTTTTAGGAGGAGTTAAATCAAACTCTTCTTCAGATTGATTTAAAGGGATAATAAATTTTACATCTAGTTCTTCCCCGGTCAAATCGTACAATGTTTCAGCAATTAAGTTAGAATACCTAGACTCTAGCCAATCTCTGGCAAAGTCATTCGGCGCTGTGATAATAAGTGTATCACCTTGTAGAGCGTGAGCTTTTGTTGATTTTAACCATGTTTCAAAACTTGGTTTACTCAACTTCTTTTCAATTTCAGCTAATGCTCCGTTCCATAAATCATGAATATTTTCCAAAGAAGTCAGCCTCCTTTTCCATTAAAATAACGACTTGTACAAGTTTTGTACAAGTGGCAAAAACGTTTATGCATAAAATTTTTATATTTATTCAATTGCTATTATGTGGGTAAATATATATTATAGAAGAAAAGCAACTATTCGACATATTCCACATGTTGTGGATAACAGTTCATAACAAGGGTGGAAAACATGTCCACAACTTTTCCACAATATGTGGATAACAATGATATGTGGAAAAGTAATTAAGAGTGAAAACAAAAATATAATATCAAAGAATAACGGTTGTTGCAACGGATTTTCGAAACTTATCCACAATCACTACACCTTGTGGAGTAAAGTTTTCCACAACACAAGATGATGTGTACCACTTGTAGATAAGCAAAGTGGATTGTTAAATTTGTCGAAAAAACTTATCCACAGTACAAAAAACGACTTTTTATGAATAAAATCTTAGAAAAATGTCGTAGTTTTGTTTAAGGGGTTAAAAATGAGGAAGAGATTGAGTTGATTGGTAGTTTAAGTAGAGATAGAGATCTGTCTATAAAAAAGAAGAAGGAAAGTATCGATTTTCTATGGACAAGTAGACGGCAACAATATTACAATGGAGAAGATTTTAAGAAGAATGTTGAGAAGGATTTAGAAAAAGCATTTATTATTTTATAAATAACATTGCAATTTCTACTTATTTTCATTATAATTGTTAGGACTGTCTTTTTCAGTTATTCCTCGAGGAGGTGTTTATAGATGAAAAGAACTTACCAACCAAACAGACGTAAGCGTAGTAAGGTACACGGTTTCCGCTCTCGTATGAGCTCAGCAAACGGACGTAAAGTTTTAGCTCGTCGTCGTCGTAAAGGAAGAAAAGTATTATCAGCATAATAGACCACTGAGACGTCAGTGGTCTTTTTTTCACTTAATGGACAAGTTTGCCTCTAATCCTTTATGGAATTCATGGTGGAAACGTGCCTGAAAAAGGGTAGGAGTGTTAAAATGAAAAAAAAATACCGGATCAAGAAAAATGAAGAGTTTCAAAAGGTTTTTCAAAAAGGACATTCATTTGCGAACCGTCAATTTGTTATATATGTACTAGATCAACCAGAACTTCAGCATTTCCGTGTGGGTTTTTCCGTCGGTAAAAAAATTGGAAACGCTGTTACTCGAAATCGAGTGAAGCGACTAGCTCGTCAGGTCATGTTTGAAATTGCACCATATCTCAAACAAGATAAAGACTATATTGTGATAGCTAGAAAGCCAGCAGCAGAGATGGAATATGAAGAAGTTAAAAAAAGTTTACAGCATGTGTTTAAAAGAGCAAAGCTTTATCAGCATAGGCTCAATAGTTCACGAACTGAGGAAAAGAACTCACAATAAATGTTGTTTTTCTACTATATCCTTATATAATGGTGTTTGACAAACTCTCAGTTTTGGGAGTTGGAATTTATTAAAGGAGGAGCAAAGGTGAGAAAGAAAGTTTTACTAGGAATTACACTTGCCTTTCTTTTGACGGTTTTGGCTGGATGTACGGAAATTAATCAGCCGATTACTGCTGATAGCAAAGGTTTTTGGAATGAGTATGTCGTTTATCCGCTTTCTATGGTAATTGTATACTTTGCGAATTTACTTGGTAGCTACGGTTTTGCCATCGTTATTGTTACTATTCTAATTCGATTATTAATTTTACCTTTAATGGTTAAACAAATGAAAAATACAAAAGCAATGCAGGTTTTGCAACCTGAAATGAAAAAGTTAAAGGAAAAGTATAGCTCAAAAGATGCAAAAACTCAGCAAAAGTTACAGCAAGAGACGATGCAGCTTTTCCAAAAGTACAATGTAAACCCTTTAGCGGGTTGTTTTCCAATCTTAATTCAGATGCCTATTTTAATTGGTATCTTCCATGCTATTACTAGAACGGAAGAGATTGCAAATAACAGCTTTTTATGGTTTGATTTAGGGTCACGTGATCCGTATTTTGCATTACCAATCATTGCGGGTATTACAACATTTATTCAGCAGAAAATGATGATGGCAGGAAATGCAAATCAGAATCCTCAAATGGCAATGCTTCTATGGTTAATGCCAATCATGATTGTAGTCTTTGCAATTAACTTCCCGGCAGCTCTATCATTATACTGGGTTGTGGGAAATATCTTTATGATTGTACAGACGTACTTCATCAAAGGACCAGACTTAAAAGCAAGTTCTCCTGCCTCTCAAGGAGCTAAAAAATGAAAGATATAACGGTAACAGCTCCAACTGTTGAGGAAGCGGTCAATCAAGCTCTTTCAAAATTAAATATTTCAAAAGAAAAAGCAGAGATTACCATTATTGAACAAGGTAAGAAAGGTTTTTTAGGAATTTTTAAAGGGAAGCCTTTTGTTGTTCATGTAAAGAAAATAATAGATCCTGTTGAAGAAGCTGTAGCATATATTAACGATGTGACAGCGCAAATGGGAATTGAAACAGCAATTGAAGTGAAAAAAACCTCAAGACAATGTGAAATTCATATTTCAAGCTCTTCAATTGGTCTATTAATCGGTAAGCGTGGACAAACGATTAACGCGCTCCAGCTTTTAACACAACTGGTAGCAAACCGTTATAGCAAACATTATTTTAAAATTACTTTGAATGCAGAGAATTACCGTGAGAGAAGAGAAGAAACGCTGGTTCAGTTAGCAGAAAAAATGGCCCATCAAGTACTACGTACAAATCGATCAGTGCAGTTGGAAACTATGCCTGCACATGAGCGAAAAGTTATTCATCAAGCACTTGCTAAGAATAAAAAAGTAGAGACTTTATCTGTTGGAGAAGAACCAAAGCGATGTGTACTCATGCGTCCTGCACATTCAGTCTTTAAAAGTACTAATCACAAGTGATTAGTACTTTTTTTATGTTTAAAAAACAAAAACGAAAGATAGCAATTGTTATTCACATGTGGATAAGTTAAAATAATACGTACTGTTTATTTTGAGATTGTGCATAACTACTATTCATTTTTTTATTGATTGAATTGTGGTATCCTAGTTAGTTGATTGCCTTAATTTTAATAAGGCATGTTTTTGTTTTTATAAAAATGTGAACGATAGTAAAAAATCGTTTTAATAATAGTATAACTAGTCCAAAGGGATGAGGTGAAACTCAAATGTTAGATTTTGATACTATTGCTGCAATTTCTACTCCAATGGGAGAAGGAGCAATTGCGATTGTAAGATTAAGTGGAGAAGAAGCGGTAAGTATTGCAGATCGTATTTTTAAGAGTGTTTCAAATAAAAGCTTAAATGAAGTACCTTCTCATACCATTCATTATGGTCATATCGTTGATCCTAAAAATGGACAAACGATTGAAGAGGTGATGCTTTCTATTATGAAAGGCCCTAAAACGTTTACGAGAGAAGACATTATTGAGATTAACTGCCATGGTGGAATTGTTTCAGTTAATCGTGTGTTACAGCTTGTTTTGGCAAATGGTGCACGCCTGGCAGAACCAGGAGAGTTTACCAAACGTGCTTTTTTAAATGGTCGTATTGATTTATCACAGGCGGAAGCTGTTATGGATTTAATTCGTGCTAAAACAGATAAAGCGATGAATGTAGCGATTGGACAGATGGAAGGTCGACTTTCTAATTTAATCCGCCGTTTACGTCAAGAAATCCTTGAAACGCTTGCTCATGTGGAAGTAAATATTGATTATCCTGAATATGATGATGTGGAAGAAATGACACATCGTGTATTAATTGAAAAAGCTACTCGAGTTCGAAATGAGATTGATAATCTTCTACAAACATCTCAGCAAGGTAAAATTTTGCGTGAAGGCTTAGCAACAGTGATTGTAGGTCGTCCAAACGTTGGAAAATCTTCGCTATTGAATAGCTTAGTTCAAGACACTAAGGCAATTGTAACGGACATTCCTGGAACTACCCGCGATGTAATTGAGGAATATGTCAATGTTCGTGGTGTACCTCTACGACTGGTAGATACAGCTGGAATTCGTGAAACAGAAGATATTGTTGAGCGAATTGGAGTAGAGCGTTCAAGACAATATTTAAAAGAAGCGGATTTAATCTTACTTGTTCTCAATTACAATGAGGAATTAACAGCTGAAGATCGTAAGCTATTTGAAGCAGTTAAAGGAATGGACTACATTGTTATTGTTAATAAGACAGACTTAGAACAAAAGTTAGATATGGAAGAAGTAAAAAATCTTGCTGGAAGTCGTTCAGTTGTCACAACTTCCTTGTTGCAAGAACAAGGGATTTCAGAGCTAGAAGAAGCTATTTCTTCTTTGTTCTTTACGGGAACAATTGAATCACAAGATTTAACGTATTTATCAAACACAAGACATATTGCATTATTAGCACAAGCTCAAAACGCAATCAATGAAGCAATTGAAGGTATTGAAAGCGGAATTCCAATTGATATTGTTCAAATTGATTTAACAAGAACGTGGGAGCTCCTTGGAGAAATTATTGGTGATGCTGTACATGAAAGTTTAATTGATCAGTTATTTTCTCAATTTTGTCTTGGAAAATAAAAAATTGTTAAAAGGAGGTTATTCTTATGCATTATGAAGGTGGACAATATGATGTGATTGTTGTTGGAGCTGGCCATGCCGGGTGTGAAGCTGCACTAGCATCTGCAAGAATGGGCGCAAAAACATTGGCTTTAACAATTAATTTAGATATGGTTGCATTCATGCCGTGTAATCCATCTGTAGGTGGTCCGGCAAAAGGAATTGTAGTAAGAGAGATTGATGCACTTGGTGGAGAAATGGGACGAAATATTGATAAAACGCACATTCAAATGAGAATGTTGAATACAGGTAAAGGTCCCGCTGTACGAGCTTTACGAGCACAAGCAGATAAATTCGCTTATCAACATGAAATGAAAAAAACACTTGAAAATGAAAAGAATCTAACACTTGTTCAAGGGATGGTTGAAAAATTAATCGTTGAAGATGGTGTTTGTACAGGAGTAGTGACACAAACAGGAGCGGAATATAAAGCAAAAACAGTTGTTATTACAACGGGTACGTTCCTTCGTGGAGAAATTATTTTAGGGGAACTGAAGTATTCAAGTGGTCCTAATAATCAACAGCCGGCTATTAAGTTATCGGAACACTTAGAAGAGATTGGTTTAGAGATGGTACGCTTTAAAACGGGTACTCCTCCGCGTGTTAACAGCCAGACGATTGATTACAGTAAAACGGAGATTCAGCCTGGTGATGATGTGCCACGCGCTTTTTCATATGAAACAACACAATTTATTATGGATCAACTACCTTGTTGGTTAACATATACAAGTGAAACAACTCATCAAATTATTGACGATAACCTTCACTTATCACCGATGTATTCTGGAATGATTAAAGGGACAGGTCCACGTTATTGTCCTTCAATTGAAGATAAGGTTGTTCGCTTTAATGATAAACCACGCCATCAAATTTTCTTAGAGCCTGAAGGCCGCCACACTCAAGAAGTTTATGTACAAGGTTTATCAACAAGCTTACCAGAACATGTTCAACGTAAGATGCTTGAAACAATTCCTGGGTTAGAAAAAGCTCAGTTAATGCGTGCTGGTTATGCGATTGAGTACGATGCTATTGTACCAACACAACTATGGCCAACATTAGAAACAAAACCAGTGAAAAACCTTTATACAGCAGGTCAAATTAATGGAACATCTGGTTATGAAGAAGCGGCGGGTCAGGGTCTGCTTGCTGGTATTAATGCTGGTTGTCGCGCTTTAGGTAAGGAAGAGCTAATTTTAGGTCGAGCAGATGCTTACATCGGGGTTTTAATCGATGATTTAGTAACAAAGGGTACAAATGAACCTTATCGTTTATTAACATCACGCGCAGAATATCGTTTACTTCTCCGCCATGATAATGCAGATTTACGCTTAACGGATGTTGGATATAAAATCGGTCTAATTAGCGAAGAGCGCTATGCTTCGTTCCAAGCTAAAAAGGCAGAGATTGAAGCTGAAAAAAACCGTCTGCATGCTGCAATCATTAAGCCGAATGAACACGTACAAAGCGTAATTAGAAGCGCAGGTGGTAGTGAATTAAAAGACGGTATTCGTGCCCTTGAGCTGCTAAGAAGACCAGAGATGACATATGATCATATTAGCCAACTTGTCCCTGCAGAAACGGAAATTCATCCAGAAGTAGCTGAGCAGGTTGAAATTCAAACGAAGTATGAAGGTTATATCCAAAAATCATTGCAGCAAGTCGAACGTTTGAAGAAATTAGAAAACAAAAAAATTCCGGATTTAATTGATTATGACGCTATTCATGGTTTAGCTAACGAAGCGCGTCAGAAATTAAAAGAAGTACGGCCTCTAACAGTAGCCCAAGCATCACGTATTTCCGGAGTTAACCCAGCAGATATTTCAATTCTTCTGGTTTATATCGAACAAGGTAAAATTGCAAAAGTTTCAAACGACTAATCTATTTGTAAAAGAAAGGGTAACGCGATGAATATTTCACAGTTTCAACAGTTGCTAGAGGAGAAAGGAATTGCTCTTTCTTCCTCTCAGCTGGATCAATTTGAACGTTACTATAAAATTCTCGTTGAGTGGAATGAAAAAATGAACTTAACAGCTATTACAGAACATGGTGAAGTGTATGAAAAGCATTTCTATGATTCTGTATCAGCAGCTTTCTTTCAAGATTTTCATTCTATTGAGAGTGTTTGTGATGTAGGAGCGGGTGCTGGTTTTCCAAGTATTCCATTAAAAATCTGCTTTCCTCATCTTCACGTTACAATTGTGGACTCGTTAAAAAAACGAATTACATTTTTAACACATTTAACGGAAGAGCTAGGTCTTGAAAATGTGTCACTTTATCATGATCGAGCAGAGGAGTTTGGAAAAAAAGCAGGAATTCGTGAATCTTTTGACTTAGTAACAGCTAGAGCTGTAGCGCGTATTTCAGTTTTAAATGAATTGTGCCTACCTCTTGTAAAGGAAAACGGTCGATTCATTGCAATGAAGGGATCTTCTGCACCCGATGAATTAAAAAATGGTGAAAAATCTTTTAAAGTGTTAGGTGGAAAAGTGCAAAAAATTGAACATTTCCAGTTGCCATTTGAACAAAGTGAGCGTTATATTGTTTTAGTAGACAAAGTAACAAAAACGCCAAAGAAATATCCAAGAAAACCAGGAATGCCTATTAAATCACCACTCGAATAAGTGGGATAAAAGGCACTCTAATATAAAGAATGTTTCTTAAGAAACATTCTTTACATTAACATTTTCCTAGAGCAAAGAAGGATATTAACGACAAATATCGAATTAGTTTTAAGGCGGGATTTTCCTGAAGGTGGTGTAGGATTATGAAATCTGCTTTTTCACGTTTTTTTAATTTAAAAGAAAAAGATGAAGCTATCTCGGTAGCCTCAGAAAAACCTCAAATTGAAAATGTCGAAAAAGTTTTAAAAGATGAAGTAAAGCAAATTTTGGTTTCAAGTATTACTCCCAATCGCTATCAGCCACGTACGGTTTTTAATCAATCTAAAATAGAAGAGCTGGCACTTACTATTCATACACATGGTATTATACAACCAATTGTTGTTCGACCAGTCGGTGATAATGAGTATGAGTTAATTGCTGGTGAGCGTCGCTGGCGAGCAGTTCAGTCACTTGGTTGGGAAAGAGTTCCTGCTATTATAAAAGATTTTAATGATACTGAGACAGCGTCAGTAGCATTAATTGAAAATTTACAAAGAGAAGAGTTAACAGCGATTGAAGAGGCATTAGCCTATGCGAAATTATTAGAGTTACATAATCTTACGCAAGAAGCGCTTGCTCAGCGACTAGGCAAAGGCCAATCAACGATTGCGAATAAACTTCGATTATTAAAACTTCCTTCTCTTGTACAAGACGCTATTAAACAAAAACTAATTACAGAAAGACATGCACGAGCACTTATTCCTCTTAAAAATGAAGAAAAGCAACTTCAGCTTTTGAATGACATTATAGAGGGTAAGCTTAATGTTAAACAAACGGAAGAACGTGTAGCTAAATTATTGGAAACACAGGTGAAAAAGCCACGGGCAAAACGAAAAGCATTTAGTAAAGATACTCGTATTGCTATGAACACAATTCGTCAGTCTTTAACAATGGTTAATGATAGTGGAATTAAGTTGAATACAGAAGAAGAGGAATTTGAGGAGTACTATCAGTTTACGATTAAAATTCCAAAGAAATAAAGATTAAAATAATCCTCATCCGTTTACGATGAGGCTTTTTTAAAAGATAAGAAAGTATATAATTCTTCACGTAGTTTTCGATGTCTAGCTCCAGGCGCCATCGGCTCGAGGTCTTAAGCCAATCGCTTCGGAAGGTAAAAGGCACCTTCTGTCAGCGCTCGTCTTAAGCTTGTCGCCGATAGGCGGGCGCCTTGCGCTTTTCTTATAATTAGTCTAAGCACTAAATGAAAGTAAGAACAATAATTGGATAGGAAATGAAAGCAGGTGACAACTTGGGGAAAATAGTGGCGGTTGCTAATCAAAAAGGTGGAGTTGGAAAAACGACTACTGCTGTCAATCTAGGTGCATGTTTAGCGCAGCATGGTCAAAAAGTACTGTTAGTAGATGGTGATCCGCAAGGAAACGCAACAAGCGGTGTAGGAATTGAAAAAGCAGATGTAGATGCTTGTGTCTATAATGTTGTTGTAGAAGATATGGATACAAAGCAGGTCATTTGTCCAACAGCTGTTGAAAACTTATCAATTATCCCTGCAACAATTCAATTAGCAGGTGCAGAAATTGAGCTTGTTTCAACTATTTCCAGGGAAGTACGCTTAAAAAGGGCATTAGAAACAGTGAAAGATCAATATGATTATATTATTATTGATTGCCCCCCTTCTTTAGGTTTATTGACATTAAACGCCTTAACAGCAGCAGACTCAGTATTGATTCCTGTTCAGTGTGAATATTATGCGTTAGAAGGTCTAAGTCAGCTACTCAACACAGTAAGATTAGTACAAAAACATTTAAATCATCACCTTCGAATTGAAGGTGTCCTATTAACAATGTTAGATGCACGAACAAATTTAGGACTCCAAGTTACTGCTGAGGTAAAAAAGTATTTCCAAGAACGTGTTTACCAAACGATTATTCCAAGAAATGTTCGTCTTAGTGAAGCACCTAGCCATGGTGCACCAGTTATTTTATATGATGCAAAGTCTAGAGGGGCTGCGGTATACATGGAACTTGCGAAGGAAGTGATATATAATGGCGAAAGGATTAGGTAAAGGGATTAATGCCTTATTTTCAGGGTTAGATACACAAGCTACTGATTCGATTCAGGATATCGATATCAACGAACTAAGGCCAAACCCTTATCAACCGCGTAAAACGTTCCAGCAAGAAGCAATCGAGGAGTTAAAGCAGTCCATTTTACACCATGGCATTCTACAACCGATTGTTGCTAGAAGAAGTATTAAGGGATATGAGATTCTAGCTGGAGAACGTAGATTTAGAGCAGCAAAAGAAGCGAATTTAACAACCGTTCCTGTTATTGTAAAAGATTTTTCGGAAAAGCAAATGATGGAGCTAGCACTGCTTGAGAATCTACAGCGTGAGGACTTAACTCCAATTGAAGAAGCAATGGCCTATCACCTTCTTATTGAAAAACTTGATATGACACAAGAGCAATTAGCAGCTCGCTTAGGAAAAAGTCGACCGCATATTGCGAATTATTTACGCTTGTTACAGCTTCCAGAAGAAGTACAAATGCTTATTTCAAGTAACGAAATTTCAATGGGACACGGCCGTACATTAGCCGGATTAAAAAACAAATCATTACTTCCAAAAGTAATTGAAAAAATAAAAAAAGAGCATTTAAATGTTCGACAATTAGAAGTTTATGTATCACAGCTCAATCAATCTGTTTCACGTGAAACAGATAAAGAAAAAGCTAAAAAAACAAAAGATATTTTTATTAAAGAAAATGAAACAAAGTTGAGAGAAAAGCTAGGTACTCCCGTAAATATTACGAGAAACAAAAAAAAGGGAAAGATTGAAATTGAATTCTTTACTCAAGATGATTTAAATCGTCTATTAGAGTTATTAGAACATTTTTCATATTCTAATCGATAGCTATGAGATGACAAGGAAACAGATGGTCCTCTACTGGTTTGGTAAGCATATTGAATACTAGTAGCAATTAATTCCGCAATGCTCATTACTAAATAAAGCCTTGTATTTTGTAGTACAAAAAACTCCATAAAACCGCTAACATTTACAATCCCAGTCATATGAATATCACCTACAGGAGGTAACTCTTTATTGACGCCTGCCCCAGGCTTTACCGGCCCTATTCCTAATGAAACAGATCCTACGCTCTTCATCCTTCCTAAACAAGCATCAATGCCTATAATAAAAGGATTATCAAATTCTTTCTGAATGATTTTTAAAGTATCTTTTAAATTTATAGCATGAATGGGGTCTTTTAATGTGCCGTATATATGAAAATGAGAAAGGCTTTTTTCTTTTAATTTCGTACCTACTAATGGTCCTAATGAATCTCCAGTTGAGCGGTCTGTTCCGATACAAACAATCACGACCGGTCTAGCAGGATCAGTTGGAAGTAACAGTCCTAGCTGTTTGCTTAATTGTTGAGCAGCAAATTCTTCATCATGGAAAATGCGAATTGAACGTGATGTTTTCTCAAAGAAGGAGGATTTTAGATTCATAGGTTCCACTCCTTATACATAATAGTAACAGTATACGAAGATTCTTAACATTCTATACATATATTTCGCTTAAAGGAGGAATTTATGTTGAAGCAGGGCTTTAAATGGATGTTTCTTATTTTAGGTACAATTATTGGAGCGGGCTATGCATCTGGAAGAGAACTTTGGCAATTTTTTGGCGAAGAAAGTGGACTGGCTCTGCTTTTGTTTACTGTTATCTTCATTATTTGCTGCAACGTGATTATGATTATTAGTTTTCAATTGAAAACTAATCAATTTTATCCATTACTTATTGAAGTGTTTGGAAAAAGGTGGGCGTTTCTTTATGATAGCTTAATCATTTTTTACTTATTTTCAACAACAGTTATTATGATTGCAGGTGGAGGTGCTACGTTAGAAACATTTCAGCTTCCTTATTGGTTGGGAATTATGACCTTTAGCTTGTTAATTATTCTTGTGTTTATTAAAGGTATTCAAGGAATGCTTTCGATTAATTCTTACATTATGCCTGTACTCGTTATCGGTTTAATTAGCGTCCTTCTTTTCTTTATTTTAAAAAGTCAGCATGTTTTGGACATTGACTGGCATCATCAGCACAATTGGTCTTCAGGATTTACTTTTACGGCTTTAAATATCCTCCCTCTCGTTGCAGTTCTCACAACCATTGGAAATGAGATTAAAACAAAAGTAGAGATTCATATCGCTTCCATTGGAAGTGGTTTGTTAATTGGTGGTTTATCCTTTGTTTATAATGAATCACTTTTACAGGTTTCAGATTTGTTACCAGATTACGAAATTCCGTTATTTGCTATAATGAAAAGTTTCCCGTTTTTTATGCTAATCATTATGAGTGTATTATTATTAGTTGCTATCTATACAACAGCGGTATCGGGGATACTAGGTTTAACAACTAGGTTTCGTAGGAGTGAAAATACTGCGTTATGGAAAATGGCAATTATATTTGTCATCATTATGATTCCTTTTACAAAGCTAGGTTTTTCTAAGTTAATTGCTGTTCTATACCCATTATATGGTATGGTTAATCTATTCTTATTAGCGGCTTTACTAATTTATCCGATACGAAATATCTACAAAAATTAAATAAAACTTGCTAAAATAAACTAAAATATTATGACAATCATGAGAATGGGAGCTTGCAACATGGAATCAATTCAAGCTTTTTTTAAAACAGCTTTTCAAACGTTCTTTAAAGAAGAAACGTGGGCTAACATAGGTATAGGTTTTATTAAAGTAGTACTCATTATTATTGTTTCAATGCTGTTAATTCGATTTGGGAAAATGTTTTTAAACAAAATGATAGAGGTTCGGACAAAGAGCCCACTGCGTATTTCAGAACGAAGAGAAGCAACGCTAGTACGTTTAATTCAAAATGTATTTACGTATGCGGTGTACTTTATTGCGCTTGTCATGATTTTAGAAACGATGACAATCGAGGTAAAAGGACTATTAGCAGGAGCTGGAATCGTTGGTTTAGCAGTAGGATTTGGTGCTCAAAATCTAGTAAAGGATGTTATTACAGGCTTCTTTATTATATTTGAAGATCAGTTCTCTGTAGGAGATTATGTACGAATCGGTACATTTGAAGGCACCGTCGAAGAAATTGGTTTGCGGACAACTAAAATTAAAAGTTGGACAGGAGAAATTAATATCTTGCCTAATGGAAGTATTATAGAAGTGACAAACTTTTCGCTGCATAATAGTATCGCATTTGTGGATGTTAGTATCTCATATGAGGAAGATATTCAAAAAGCAGAAAAAATTATTCTGGAGTTATTAGAAGAATTACCTGGGAAATATGAAGATATGGTAAAAACACCAGAATTACTAGGAGTTCAAACAATGCAAGCAAATGAAGTTGTTATGCGTATTACGAGTGAAGTGAAGCCGATGAGACATTTTCACATTTCACGTATGATTCGTAAAGAAGTAAGAATGAGATTAAACGAATATGGTATTGAAGTTCCTTTTGCGAAGATGATTATGTATAATCGTGGTGAAGATCAAAAAAGTGTATTAAATCATCGAGAAAATCAAGGAGGTCACAGTAATTGAATCAAAAAGAATTTGGTTTAAATGACATTGTAGAAATGAAAAAGCCCCACCCTTGTGGAGAAAATAGATGGAAAATAATTCGAATGGGAATGGATGTTCGAATTAAATGCGAAGGTTGTGGTCATAGTGTCATGATTCCTCGTAAGGATTTTGCTCGAAAAATGAAAAAGATTTTAGTAAAGCATGAAGAATAACTGAAAAAGTAGTTCATATAAATGAAGGATTAGGACACGCTTTTCCAGTCAATAAAGCTTGTGTTTTCAAATGTGAATTACTATAATTGTGAAAGGTTAACTGGTTTTCGGTTATATAAAAGAGGAGTGAATAATCATATGGCTTTAACAGCTGGAATTGTTGGTCTTCCGAACGTTGGGAAATCAACTTTATTTAATGCAATTACACAAGCGGGAGCAGAATCTGCTAACTACCCTTTCTGTACAATTGATCCGAACGTTGGGATTGTAGAAGTTCCTGACGAGCGTTTAGATAAACTTACTGAGCTTGTAAAACCTAAAAAGACAGTTCCAACAACATTTGAATTTACAGATATTGCTGGAATTGTAAAAGGTGCGAGTAAAGGCGAAGGATTAGGAAATAAATTTTTATCTCACATTCGTGAAGTAGATGCGATTTGTCACGTAGTACGTTGTTTTGAAGACGAGAATATTACTCATGTTTCAGGGAAAGTAGATCCTATTTCAGATATTGAGACAATTAATTTAGAGTTAATTCTAGCTGATTTAGAAACGGTGGACAAGCGAATTGGTCGCGTTCAAAAGATGGCAAAGCAAAAAGATAAAGAAGCGATGTATGAGTATGAAATCTTAGAAAAGTTAAAAGAAGCTTTTGAAGCTGGACAACCTGCTCGCTCTGTTTCATTTACTGATGAGCAATTAAAGCTTGCTAAGCAGCTACACCTTTTAACAATTAAACCAATTCTGTATGTAGCGAACGTATCAGAAGATGAGGTAGCGGATGCATCATCAAATCAATATGTAGCGAAAGTACGTGAATACGCGAAAGAAGAAGGCGCAGAAGTAATTGTAGTTTGTGCTCGTATTGAATCTGAAATTGTTGAGCTTGAAGGTGAAGAAAAGGAAATGTTCCTTGAAGAGCTTGGAATTGAGCAATCAGGTTTAGACCAATTAATTCGTGCCACTTATGATTTATTAGGCCTTGCAACATACTTCACAGCTGGTGAGCAAGAAGTACGCGCATGGACATTCAAAACAGGCATGAAGGCACCTGAATGTGCTGGTATCATTCATACAGACTTTGAGCGTGGGTTCATCCGTGCTGAAACGGTATCTTATGAAGATTTACTAGCAGCTGGAACAATGGGAGCTGCACGTGAAGCGGGAAAAGTTCGTCTTGAAGGAAAAGAATACATCGTTAAAGATGGCGATGTTATGCACTTTAGATTTAACGTATAAAAAAGTACGGCTCTAGGCCGTGCTTTTTTTCTTTTGAATGAAACTCTTTTAATATCATTGCGTTTCGAAAGTTCACATGATATAATTTTAAATTGTGAGTAATATAATTATTGCTCCTTGCCCGTTTAGGGCCGTTAGACCAAAAGGAGGTGACAGTGATGAGAAAGTATGAAGTAATGTACATCATCCGTCCAAACATTGATGACGAAGCAAAAAAAGCATTAGTTGAACGCTTTAACAGTGTTTTAACTGACAATGGTGCAGAAGTTGCAAACGTTAAAGAATGGGGTAAACGTCGTTTAGCTTATGAAATCAACGATTTCCGCGATGGTTACTACATGATTCTTGACGTGGCAGCGACTTCAGAAGCAGTTTCTGAGTTTGATCGTCTTGCTAAGATCAACGAAGACATTATCCGTCATATCGTTGTTAAACAAGAAGCTTAATTTTTCGTTTAAATAAATAGTTTTTTCCTTAAGGAGTGGTTCTGATGATGAATCGCGTAATTCTCGTAGGACGCTTGACGAAAGATCCTGAATTACGTTATACCCCCAATGGAGCTGCAGTTGCAACATTCACGCTAGCAGTAAACCGCGCATTTACAAATCAACAGGGTGAACGTGAGGCGGACTTTATTAACTGTGTCGTATGGCGTCGTCCTGCTGAAAATGTAGCAAACTTTTTGAAAAAAGGTAGTTTAGCTGGTGTTGATGGACGTTTGCAATCTCGTAGTTATGAAGGACAAGACGGTCGTCGAGTTTATGTAACAGAGGTTGTGGCAGAAAGTGTGCAATTCTTAGAACCAAAAAGTGGTGGCGGGGATATGCAACGCAATAACTTTGCTAACACTGGTGGATCTGGACAAGGCTCTCCATTTGGAGATAATCAGAACCGTAACTCAGGTAATCAAGGTTATACTCGCGTTGATAATGATCCATTTGCAAATAATGGTGAAACAATCGACATCTCTGATGATGACTTACCATTCTAAAAAGTGATAAGTGCGAAGTATACAATCGGATAGAGTTTAAAAGGGAAGGAGGCGTATTTCAATGGCAGGTGGACGTAAAGGTGGACGTAACAGACGTCGTAAAGTTTGTTTCTTCACAGCAAACGGCATCACTCACATCGACTACAAAGATGTAGATATGCTTAAAAAATTCGTTTCAGAGCGTGGTAAAATTTTACCTCGTCGTGTAACTGGAACAAGCGCTAAGTACCAACGTAAATTAACGATCGCTATCAAACGCGCTCGTCAAATGGCATTATTACCATATGTTTCAGGTGAATAATGAATATAAAAAGAGACAGTGAGGACTTCCTTGCTGTCTCTTTTTACATCTAAATAGATAAACTGGTGAAATAGTTGCTTCTCTTGTATTGAATCGATACAATAAGTAATAGTTTATACAATACGAGGTGAAGTTGTGAAAGGGATTCGTTATATTACCGAAGGAGCAGCACTTTTAGCCCTTTTTGTAGCGCTGTTGTTGTTTCTCCTATACATACCGGTTATTGGTGGGTTTTTAACTCTTGCTCTTGCTGTACCGTTTATTGTTTATACAGTTAGACATGGTGTAAAAAGATCTATTCTGTTTTTTGTTGTATCTTTATTGTTAACATTATTATTTGGGACAGTTGTAACATTAACAGCAACAATGGTTTTTGGTATAAGCGGTATTGTAATTGGCTACTTGTATCAACGGAAAAAAGCGCGATACAGCGTGTTGTTAGGTGGAACCATTGCTTTTAGCCTTGCATTTTTGCTAATGTTTGTGCTATCAAGTTTGCTTATGAATGTTAACTTAATTAGTGAAATGAACAATGCGTTGAATCATTCAATTGATCAAAGCGTTGATATGATGAAAAGTTTAGGACAAACCGTTACAGATGAACAGGTTCAACAGTTGGAACAAACCATTACAACTTTTAAATATTTACTTCCGCTGTTTATTGTCATGTTGGGGGTTGTTTGTGCCTTCTTTTCTCAGTTAATCGCTGCATCTGTATTAAAGCGTTTGAAGCATGATATTGAATCATTTCCACCATTTCGTGAACTGCAATTACCTAAAAGTGTAATTTGGTACTATTTAATTGTATTAATTTTATCATTTCCTTCATTTAATTTTGAAGAGGGATCATTTATGTTTATCGCCATCTTAAATTTAGCGATGGCCTTGCAAATGTTAGTCATGTTACAAGGATTTTCTTTTATCTTTTACTTTTCATATCAAAAAGGTTATTCGAAAGCAATTCCAGTGGTTGTAACAATTTTGGCATTTATTCTGCCGATTCTCCTTCAATTTGTACGTATCTTAGGTATAATTGATTTAGGATTTAATTTACGCAAGCGTATCGGGAATGTCGATAAATAAAAGTTAATGTGGAACTTAAAGATTAGGAGCTGAAACAGATGCCTGTCTTTACAAAGAAAAATATCATTCGTTATCCATTTTATTTACTGTACAGTATTGCTCTTATTTTAGTAGGAGTAGTGACATATCATAATTGGATGATTGGGGTAGGGGGATTTGTTCTTTTACTTATCACCTTGCTGCTATTTATTAAAATGGAGCGAATGTTAGTAGACGAGCTTGAAAAATATATCTCAATGATTTCTCACCGAGTAAAAAAGGTGGGAGAAGAGGCATTGATGGAGATGCCTATTGGGATTATGTTGTTTAATGATGAATATCAAATTCAATGGACTAACCCTTTCTTAGCTTCTTGTTTCGGTGAGGATTCATTAGTAGGACGTTCTTTATATGATGTAGCCGAAAGTGTTGTTCCGTTAATTAAACAAGAAGTTGAGACAGAAGTAGTCACTTTGCATGAAAGAAAATTTAAAGTAATTATCAAAAGAGAAGAACGTCTACTTTACTTTTTCGATGTTACAGAGCAGATTGAAATCGAAAAATTGTATGCTGATGAGAGAACCAGCATTGGTATTATTTTCTTAGATAACTATGATGAGCTTACACAAGGAATGGATGACCAAGTGAAAAGTAACTTGAATAGCCAAGTTACTTCTCTGCTTAATCATTGGGCTCAAGAATATGGTATCTTTATCAAGCGTACATCTTCTGAGAAGTTTATTGCAATCATGAATGAGCAAACGTTACTTCATCTTGAACGCAGTAAGTTTTCAATTTTAGATCAAGTGCGTGAAGAAACATCCAAACATAATATACCGCTTACACTAAGCGTGGGAATCGGCACCGGAACCTCTCCATTACCTGAATTAGGTGCATTAGCCCAATCCAGCCTTGATTTAGCATTAGGACGTGGTGGGGATCAGGTAGCGATTAAGCAACCAAATGGTAAAGTTAAGTTTTATGGTGGTAAAACAAATCCAATGGAAAAGCGTACGAGAGTACGTGCACGCGTCATTTCTCATGCCTTAAAAGAGCTTATCACGGAAAGTGGTCAGGTTATTATTATGGGTCATAAATATCCAGATATGGATGCGATAGGCGCTGCGATTGGTATTTTAAAAGTAGCACAAGTAAATCAAAAAGATGGATTTATCGTTTTAGATCCTCAACATATTGACACTGGTGTAAAGAGGCTTCTAGAAGAGATTAAGAAAAATCCGGATCTTTGGGAACGATTCATTACCCCTGATGAGGCGCTTAATCTGGTGAGTGACGATACGCTACTTGTCGTCGTCGATACTCATAAGCCTTCGCTTGTAATTGAAGAACGATTATTAAATCGGGTTGAAAACGTTGTTGTCATTGATCACCACAGACGAGGTGAGGACTTTATTGAAGATCCCTTACTCGTATATATGGAACCATATGCTTCCTCTACTGCAGAGCTAGTGACAGAGCTGTTAGAATATCAGCCTAAGCGTTTTAAAATCGATATGCTAGAAGCAACTGCTTTATTGGCAGGGATTATTGTAGATACGAAAAGTTTTACGCTTAGAACCGGTTCTCGAACGTTTGATGCTGCGTCCTTTTTAAGGTCTCAAGGGGCTGACACAGTCCTTGTTCAAAAATTCCTTAAAGAAGACATTAATCAATATGTGCAAAGAGCTCGTTTTATCGAGCATGCGGAAATTTATAAAGCAGGGATTGCTATCTCAAGAGCAGATGAAGCTGAAACATATGATCAAGTGTTGATTGCACAAGCTGCTGATACGTTATTATCGATTAGCGGAGTTGTCGCTTCATTTGTTATTTCAAAAAGAAGAGATCAGCTTGTTGGAATCAGTGCTCGCTCGCTAGGTGATATCAACGTTCAGGTAATTATGGAAAGCTTGCAAGGCGGCGGTCATTTAACGAATGCAGCTACTCAGTTACAAAACATGACGTTAGATCAAGCAGAAGAGCTACTAAAACAAGCAATTGATGAATACTTGGATGGAGGGAAAAAATCATGAAAGTAATTTTCTTAAAAGATGTAAAAGGAAAAGGTAAAAAAGGAGAGGTTAAAAACGTAGCCGATGGTTATGCACATAACTTCTTATTGAAAAATGGATATGCTGTTGAAGCAACAGGTGGTAATGTAAAAGTATTAGATGCTCAAAAGAAAAAAGAGCAAAAAGAAGCTGCTCAAGAGCTAGAAAATTGTAAAGAGCTAAAGAACACGCTCGAATCTTTGACAGTAGAATTAAAAGCTAAATCAGGTGAAGGCGGCCGTTTATTTGGTTCTATTACAAGCAAGCAAATTGCAGAAGAGCTAAAGAAAAAGCATAATATCAAAATTGATAAGCGTAAAATTGAGCTAGACGATGCAATTCGTGCGCTTGGCTATACAAATGTACCTGTGAAATTACACCCAGAAGTAACGGCTACAGTTAAAGTTCATGTAACAGAACAAAACTAATGGTAAGCGAGATTAGTCTATAAATAGTAGGGTTAAAATAAGAATAAATCAAACGTTGGCGCGAAGAATTTCGCGCCAACATTTGCGATAATCGAAAAAACGATAGAGGGGCATAGAAACTATGAATGATCTTTTTGCTGATCGTCTACCGCCTCAAAATATCGAAGCTGAGCAGGCGGTATTAGGGGCAATTTTCCTAGAGCCATCTTCTTTAACATTAGCGTCTGAATTATTAATTCCAGAAGACTTTTATCGAGCAGCTCACCAAAAGATTTTTACGTGTATGCTAAAACTTTCAGATCAAGGTGAACCAGTTGACTTAGTTACGGTTACATCAGATTTAGCAAATCAAAAAATCTTAGAAGAAATAGGCGGAGTGGCGTATCTAAGTGATTTAGCTAATTCCGTACCAACAGCTGCTAATATTGAATATTATGCGAAAATTGTAGAGGAAAAATCTATTCTTCGCAGGCTTATTCGAACGGCTACTGATATTGCTTCAGAAGGTTATGCGAGAGAAGATGAAGTCGAAGTCTTATTAAATGAAGCGGAAAAAAATATTTTAGAAGTAGCACAGCGTAAAAATACGGGCGTGTTTCAAAATATTAAAGATGTTTTGGTGCAAACTTATGACAACATCGAAGTTCTTCACAATCGTAAAGGTGATATTACAGGCATTCCAACAGGATTTACGGATTTAGATCATATGACTGCTGGATTCCAGCGAAATGACCTAATTATTGTTGCTGCACGTCCATCAGTAGGTAAAACAGCGTTTGCATTGAATATCGCACAAAACGTAGCAACCAAGACAGATGAAAATGTAGCGATTTTCAGTTTGGAGATGGGAGCGGAGCAGCTTGTCATGAGGATGCTTTGTGCTGAAGGTAATATTGATGCACAAAGGCTAAGAACAGGATCCTTAACATCAGAGGATTGGGGAAAGCTAACCATGGCGATGGGTTCTTTATCTAATGCTGGTATTTATATAGATGATACGCCAGGTGTACGCGTAGGAGAAATCCGTTCAAAATGTAGACGTCTGAAGCAAGAAGGCGGTCTAGGAATGATTTTAATTGATTATCTACAGTTAATTCAAGGGAACGGTCGAAGCGGCGAGAATCGTCAACAAGAAGTATCAGAGATCTCTCGCTCGTTAAAAGCATTAGCACGTGAACTTCAGGTTCCTGTTATTGCATTATCTCAGCTTTCCCGTGGGGTTGAGCAACGTCAAGATAAAAGGCCAATGATGTCCGATATTCGTGAATCAGGGAGTATCGAACAAGATGCCGATATTGTAGCCTTTTTATATCGTGAAGACTACTATGAGAAAGATACTGAAAATCAGAACATCATTGAAATCATTATTGCTAAGCAGCGTAACGGTCCAGTTGGAACGGTTCAGTTAGCTTTTGTGAAGGAATATAATAAGTTCGTAAACTTAGAAAGACGCTTTGATGATTCGGGTGTACCACCAGGTGCATAAACCTCTCAATCCGAGAGGTTTTTTTGTTTATATTAGTATATGTTCGGTAAAAAGCAGTATATTATCTTTGATTTAGATTGAATAGTTCGGATTTACATTGACTTTACTATAATAAATTGATACACTTATTTACGGTTAAATTATGTCGTAGTAGGCTGTTGCTTACTAAGCGGAGGTGCTTAAGATATGTCTTCAGTTGTTGTAGTAGGAACACAATGGGGAGATGAAGGAAAAGGGAAGATTACAGACTTCCTATCAGAAAATGCAGAAGTAATTGCACGTTACCAAGGTGGAAACAATGCTGGTCATACGATTAAGTTTAATGGTGAAACGTACAAATTACATTTAATTCCTTCAGGGATTTTTTACGATGATAAAATTTGTGTAATTGGAAATGGTATGGTTGTAGATCCAAAAGCACTTGTTCAAGAATTAAAATATTTACACGATCGTAATGTAACAACAGATAACTTACGTATTAGTAACCGTGCGCATGTTATTTTACCTTACCACTTAAAATTAGATGAGGTAGAAGAAGAGCGTAAAGGTGATAATAAAATTGGAACAACAAAAAAAGGAATTGGTCCAGCATATATGGATAAAGCTGCACGTGTAGGTATCCGTATTGCAGATTTATTAGACCGTGAAGTGTTTGAAGCAAAATTAACACAAAACTTAGCTGAAAAAAATCGTCTTCTTGAAAGAATGTATGAAGTAGAAGGCTTTAAATTAGAAGATATCTTAGATGAATACTACGAATATGGTCAGCAGATAGCAAAATATGTTGTTGATACATCCGTTGTATTAAATGATGCTCTAGACGAAGGTCGTCGCGTATTATTTGAAGGTGCACAAGGTGTTATGTTAGATATCGATCAAGGAACATATCCGTTTGTAACATCTTCTAACCCTGTTGCTGGTGGTGTAACAATCGGTTCAGGTGTAGGGCCTTCAAAAATCAAGCACGTAGTAGGTGTTTCAAAAGCATACACAACTCGTGTTGGTGACGGTCCATTCCCAACAGAACTAACAAACGAAATTGGTGATCAAATTCGTGAAGTAGGTCGTGAATACGGAACAACAACGGGTCGTCCACGTCGCGTTGGTTGGTTTGACAGCGTAGTTGTTCGTCACGCACGTCGCGTAAGTGGTATTACAGATTTATCATTAAACTCAATCGATGTTTTAACAGGAATTGAAAAATTGAAAATCTGTGTAGCATATCGCTATGAAGGTAAAATTGTTGAGGAATTCCCAGCTAGCTTAAACGTTTTAGCTAAATGTGAGCCTGTTTATGAAGAGCTTCCAGGTTGGACGGAAGATATTACAGGTGTGAAATCTTTAGATGAATTACCTGAGAACGCACGTCATTACTTAGAGCGTGTTTCACAATTAACTGGTATTCCATTATCTATTTTCTCAGTGGGACCAGATCGCAAACAAACAAACGTATTACGCGGAGTTTATAGCTAATACTTTTAAAAAAGAGGCTGGGACATAAGTAATTCAGCCAATGATAAACCTGAACGATTGAGAGTTTCTCACTTTTAATCGTTCAGGTTTTTTGGTTGATTGTCCTCCCCGCGGAAAGCGAGTGGCCGTAGCGCAATGGAACGAACGTGTTCAGACAAACCAAAAAGATTGGAACAGCTATTGTTCGTCTCTTAGAAACAATCATTTTGTTATGTCCCAAACTCTTTTTATATTGAATTCAGTTTTTAAAAATATTCTTCTGAAAAAACTATTGCATTCAGTGTTTAAATCATGTTATTATATTACATGTCGCTGATATTCATAGTATGAGCCATTAGCTCAGTTGGTAGAGCATCTGACTTTTAATCAGAGGGTCGAAGGTTCGAGTCCTTCATGGCTCACTTTTGTTACTTACTATGGCCCGTTGGTCAAGCGGTTAAGACACCGCCCTTTCACGGCGGTAACACGGGTTCGATTCCCGTACGGGTCATTTTTATTACATATTATAAGCTGAGGGTCCCGTGGTGTAGCGGTTAACATGCCTGCCTGTCACGCAGGAGATCGCGGGTTCGATTCCCGTCGGGACCGCCATTTGATAATGGCTCGGTAGCTCAGTTGGTAGAGCAAAGGACTGAAAATCCTTGTGTCGGCGGTTCGATTCCGTCCCGAGCCATAAAAAGCATGACTTTTAAAAGTCATGCTTTTTTGTTTGTATATGGTTGAAAATTAATGAGGTTATTGTATAGTAGAGGATGAATTTGTGACGATTACTATGTTATGAAGTATAATACAATTAGTGTATTCAAACATTATGAATACTTACTTTCCTATTTTTGTTCGAAATGATAAAAGGAGAACGATGATCATGGATAAACGTATTTTAGTAGTAGATGACGAAAAACCAATTGCAGATATTTTGAAATTTAATCTGCAAAAAGAAGGTTACGAAGTGTTTTGTGCTTATGATGGTGTAGAAGCACTTGAAAAAGTTGAAGAAGTACAACCAGAAATGATTCTGTTAGATATTATGCTGCCACAAAAGGACGGCATGGAAGTCTGTCGAGAAGTTCGAAAAAAGTATGATATGCCAATTATTATGCTGACAGCTAAAGACTCTGAAATCGATAAAGTGCTTGGTCTTGAGTTAGGTGCAGATGATTATGTAACAAAGCCTTTCAGTACGAGAGAGCTATTGGCGCGAGTAAAAGCGAATTTAAGAAGACATCAACAGATTTCAAATAGTGTTGAAGAAGAAGAGAGTAATGAGATAACAATCGGTGCACTTGTCATTCATCCAGATGCTTATATTGTTTCAAAGCGTGGAGAAACAATTGAATTAACACATCGTGAGTTTGAATTGCTGCATTACTTGGCGAAACATATTGGACAAGTCATGACGCGGGAGCATTTGTTACAGACAGTATGGGGATATGACTACTTTGGTGATGTTCGAACAGTTGACGTTACGGTTCGAAGATTGCGTGAGAAAATTGAAGATAACCCAAGCCATCCAATGTGGATTGTAACAAGACGTGGGGTAGGTTATTATTTGCGTAGTCCAGAACAGGAGTAACGCTATATTATGAAGAAAGTCCGGTTTTTTCAGTCCATTCATTTGAAGTTTGTGCTAATTTATGTATTGCTTATTTTAATTGCAATGCAAATTATTGGTGTCTACTTTGTACGTCAGTTAGAAAAAGAACTTGTTAATAACTTTACAAACTCATTAACGGAACGTGTAGGTCTACTTGCTTATAATATTGAACAAGAGCTAGAAAAAACACGTAATGATACTTCCTCTACGTTAGAAGAAGATTTAGAAGTAGTATTGAGAGATTTTGCTTCTATGCAGGGAATTTCCTCTAAAGACATATTAGAGGTACGCGTTATCGATCCGAATCGACGTATTATAGGGACATCAAACCCAAACCCTGAACAAATAGTAGGGAAAAAAATAAATGACTTAGCCGTTACGAATGCCCTTTTAGCAGGAACATCTTCTAATAAAGTATATCGTAAAAGCGGTGACAGAATTAGAGTATTGACGGTTCCTATTCGTCTGCAGGATGATGTGGGAGGAAATGCTTCTACAAATCCAAATAATCGAGAAAGCTTACAGTCAGAACAAGAGATACTAGGTGCTGTTTATTTAATTGCGACGATGGAACCGGTCTATGAGCAAATGAGGAAAATTAATAGTATCTTTGCTTCTGGTACGGTTATATCGTTAGTTATTACTGCCCTTTTAGGTGTTTTTCTGGCTCAGACGATTACGCGACCAATGTCTGAAATGCGTAAGCAGGCATTAGAAATGGCTAAAGGAAACTTTTCAAGAAAAGCAAAGGTCTATGGTTATGACGAGATAGGGCAACTTGCTTTAACGTTTAACAATTTGACAAGAAAGCTTCAAGAGGCACAAGCTACTACTGAGGGAGAGCGACGTAAGCTCAGCTCCGTACTTGCTCATATGACAGATGGCGTTATTGCTACTGACCGAAAAGGTAGAGTAATCTTAATTAATGACCCAGCTGCGTCAATGTTAAACGTTTCACGTGAAACAGTATTGTCAGAGCCAATTGTGACGCTTTTAGGTTTAGATGAAACACATACATTCGAAAGCCTATTGGCTAATCAAGATTCACTTATTCTTGATTTTAGTACGAAAACAGAGCCGTTTATTTTACGAGCAACTGTTTCAGCTATTCAAAAGGAAACGGGTTTTATCAACGGAATCATTATCGTCTTGCACGACATTACAGAGCAGGAGAAAATTGATCAGGATCGCCGAGAGTTTGTAGCAAACGTCTCTCATGAGCTTAGAACACCATTGACAACAATGCGAAGCTATTTGGACGCTTTAGCAGAAGGCGCATGGCAGGATAAAGAGATAGCACCAAGTTTTTTACATGTTACCCAAACAGAAACAGAGCGTATGATTCGATTAGTCAATGACTTGTTACAACTATCTAAGTTAGATAGCGAAGACTATCGCTTTAGTCGAGACCCGGTTAACTTTGTAAAGTTTTATCATTACATCATTGATCGCTTTGAAATGACTATTGAACAAGGAATTACGTTTGTTAGAGAGCTTCCAGATGAAGCCATCTATGTAGCAGTTGATCAAGATAAAATTACACAAGTATTAGACAATATTATTTCAAATGCAATTAAGTATTCACCAGAAGGTGGAACAATTACATTTTCTATTGAACAACACACGCATGAAATTGTGGTAAGTATTAAAGACCAAGGTATGGGAATACCAAAATCAAATCTGTCCAAAATCTTTGAACGCTTTTATCGTGTGGATAAAGCAAGAACTCGCAAACTAGGAGGGACGGGTTTAGGTTTGGCTATTGCAAAAGAAATTATTGAAGCTCACGATGGTCGAATATGGGCAGAAAGTAAAGAAGGGGTTGGGACATCTATTTACTTCACACTTCCAATTGAAAGTGAGAATGATGAAGAATGGGAATGAGATATGAAAATATAAAAACCGTTGTGCTAGTTATTTTGGTGGTTTTAAGCTTATTCCTCACTTGGAATTTATGGTCCTATCAATCCCCTTCTGATTTAAATACTGAAACCCAAAACCTTCAAGAAGCTGAGGTAGGTGGAAAGAGTGAACTAGAGGATTATATACGTCCTACAAAGGTACTCTATCACCAAAGTGGTAGTCACTATTTATCACATGAAGAAAAGAGAATAGACTCATGGTTACAAGAAATGAGAACGTGGAAATTAGGGGATATTACAGACGTTTCGAGTGCTATTGAGCCTAGTGGCTTTTTAAATTATGTCCATGATAATAACTCTGTGGAAATTGTATATACAGACCTAATACCAGTTGAAACCTTTCAGCAAATGTTTAGCTTTACGACGGATAAATTGCCAAGGGTAGATTTTGATCGTGTAGTCATAAAGATAAAAAAGACCCCTAATTTATCTGTAAATATGTATTTGGTGAACTATAGCCAACAAAAAGTGTATGCGGTGAAAATTAGTAATGTAGTCAAGAACGATGTGCAGAAATTAGCGGATGCAGGAACATCAGCAGAGCGTTGTCTGGTTTATAAAAAGAATGAGAATCGCTATATCTTCATACCAGCTCAGACTTCTCACATGCATAAACTGTATGCATATGAAGCACCTTTAGATATTCGTAAGTTTCAAAATGCGCTGTTTACAAATCCAAGTTATGCTCGTACAGAAAGCTTAGCATATAGAGAATTATATACAGAAGGAACCAAAGTTATTAATGTAAATACCAGGACAAACGTCATGGAGTATGTAAACTTGGTGAATTCGAATACGGAATCAAATGATGACGCAAATTTATTAAATCGTAGCTTTAGCTTTGTTAATGATCATGCCGGATGGACAGAGCCAGATTACCGTTTTGATAGTTGGAATCGTGTAACAAAAGAGATTACATACCGGTATTATCATGATAATCACCCTGTATACAGCAATCAGGGCATGACAGAAATCTATCAAAGATGGGGCAATGCTGAGGTCTTAAATTATCGTCGACCTTTATATCGATTTGTTCAAGTATCCTTACCTGAAATGAAAGTACAGTTACAGTCTCCTCAAGAAGTAATTGAAATGATTGAGAAGCATCAGGATTTTGATCCTTCTCTGTTAAATGATATATCAATTGGATATCAGCTTGAGGAAGGTATTGGGGATAATCAGCAGCAAGATACGGATAAAACAGAGTATGATTCAAACTCGGTTACATTGGTTCCTTCTTGGTTTTACTACTATAATAATAAGTGGTACCGAGTTACGTTACCTGATGAAGGAGGCGTAAACGGTGGATTGGAATAAAACGAAATCGATTTTTATCGTAACGTTTCTGGTTTTAGATCTGTTTTTAATTTATCAATTCATGAAAAAGCATGATCAAGACCAGTATTCGTTATTTGTTGAATCAAGCATTGAAGATCAATTAGCAGCAGAAGGAATAATGTATACGGAGCTACCTAAGAGTGAAAAAAAAGCATCTTCATTAAATGCAAACAGTAAAAGGTTTAGTGAGAATGACTTGAAGAAGCTTAAAAAACAAAAAGCAAAATTAATTGATGAAAAAACAATTGAAAGTACGTTAGATAAACCAATTCCTGTTCCAGCAAAGAATAAAACATCAAAGTTAAATCAGTTCTTACAAGACTATGTTCTTTCCGGAAATGCATATACGCTGTGGAAAATTAACGAAGATAAAAATACGATTACATTTTACCAACAGTATAAAAATAAAGTTATTTATGATAACGAAAATGGCATTGTCATTGCTCATTTGAATGATAAGAATGAAATTACTTCTTACGAGCAGACGTTTATGGAAAATATCGAGCCTTTAGATGATGAACAAGAGGTTCTTGCCCCAATTAAAGTCCTTGAAAATCTGTATTTGAAAGAAGAATTAACCGAAAAAAGCACGGTAACAAAAGTAGAGTTAGGTTATTATACCTTCGATTTACCTCTGCCAAGCTCCCAGGTTCTTGCGCCTACTTGGCACGTTGTCGTAGATGAAGATGTTGACTATTTTGTAAATGCTTTTGAAGGACAAATCATCCAAAAAAGCTTGAAATAGTATATTGGAGTGAGAAAAATGAGTTTGCATTTTAGCGTGCTAGCTAGCGGTAGTACTGGAAATGCGATTTTTGTAAGTGATGGAGACCAATCGCTATTAGTCGATGCAGGCTTAAGTGGTAAGAAAATGGAGTCACTTTTTCAAGAAATCGATCGAGATATTCACAACTTATCAGGAATATTGGTAACCCATGAACATAGTGATCATATTAAAGGGTTAGGCGTACTAGCTCGTAAATATAAATTGCCTATCTATGCAAATGCAAAAACATGGAGAGCTATGGATGGGTTAATTGGACAAGTATCAACTGACCAACAGTTTCATTTTGAAATTGGTGAAAATAAAACATTTGGAAGTATCGATGTTGAATCGTTTGGTGTATCTCATGATGCTGCTGAGCCAATGTTTTATGTTTTTCATCAAGGAGATAAAAAACTTACGTTAATTACGGATACAGGCTATGTCAGTGATCGCATGAAAGGCATTATTAAAAATAGTCAGGCTTTTGTTTTTGAAAGCAATCATGATGTTGAGATGCTTCGTATGGGAAGGTATCCTTGGAGCGTTAAGCGTCGTATTTTAAGTGATGTAGGACATGTTTCAAATGAGGATGCAGCACTGGCAATGGCGGACGTTATTGGTGATCAAACAGAGAGAATTTATCTAGCTCATTTAAGTCTAGATAACAATATGAAAGAAATTGCGCGAATGTCTGTTTCACAAGTTTTAGCTGAAAAAGATATTGATGTGAAAGAACAGATAAAACTTTATGATACAGACCCTAATAGACCAACATCGATTATTTATGTATAGTCTACATAAACAAAACAAAAAATAACTTTATTTAGATGGTTAGAAAGAAGCAGAAGTGTCTAAAAAAGTAATAGTTCATCTGTTTTGGTACTTATAATCATAATAAATGAAAAGGTCGGTGATGTATATGGAACATTATGATGAGAATCGGGAACCATCTCCTTCACGTCAAAAGCCAAGAAGACGTGGGGGCTGGTTTCTGTCGTCATTAATAGGAGCAATTATTGGAGGAATAGTGGTTGTCACTGCACTTCCATTTTTATCGAATTTAAATTTACTTCCAAACCCTCCAGCAGAAGAAAATCAAGGCTCTATTCAAAATGGTGAAGATATCGTTCAAAAGACGGTTTCTGTCGATGTAAACACAGATATTACGAAAGCTGTTAATCAAGTTAATGAAGCAGTTGTTGGAGTGGTAAATATTCAGCAAGGAGAAAGCTTTTGGAACGAAAGCGGGCAAGACGCTGGCACCGGTTCTGGTGTCATCTATAAAAAGCAGGGAAATAAAGCCTTTATCATTACCAATCATCATGTAATTCAAGGTGCTCAGCAAATTGAAGTCAGCTTATATGACGGCTCTAGAGTACCCGCGCGCGCACTAGGAAGCGATGAGTTAATGGATTTGGCTGTTATTGAAATTGATGCTGAACATGTAACAAAGATCGCCAGCTATGGGGATTCAGATAAGCTGAAAGTCGGAGAGCCCGTTATTGCTATTGGGAATCCTCTTGGACTACAGTTCTCTGGTTCTGTAACACAAGGGGTTGTCTCAGGTGTAAACCGTGTCATTCCACAGGACCTAAATAATGATGGAAGTCCGGATTGGCAAGCAGAAGTTATTCAAACAGATGCAGCAATTAACCCTGGAAATAGCGGTGGTGCCTTGATTAATATTGACGGCAGGCTGATTGGAATTAACTCGATGAAGATTGCTCAGCAGGAAGTTGAAGGGATTGGTTTGGCCATTCCAATCAATATGGCAAGACCTGTTGTGGATGATTTAGAAAATTATGGAGAAGTAAGAAGACCTTATTTAGGTGTTGATGCATTATCATTAAGTGAAATATCGGGCTACCACCTAAAAGAAACGTTAAAGCTCCCAAAAGATGTTGTGAATGGTGTGGCCGTATTAAATGTTGCCGCTGGCTCACCAGCTGATAAAGCAGGCTTAAAAGAATATGACGTTATCGTCGCTTTGGATGGAGAAGATATTAAAGACTTAGTAGGGTTACGTAAGCACTTATATATTGACAAAGAAATAGGTGACAGCATGGAAGTGACTTTTTACAGGCAAGGTAAAAAGCAAACAGTAACGGTTAAGCTATCACGAGAGTCATTATAAACAAAAAAGTTATCCACAGAGGAACTTTCTCTGTGGTCTTTTTACTGATACTTATAAAAAAGAAAGGAGATTGCAATTTGAAAATTTATTGTTGCTTAGAGCATACAGAATTAGCGTTAGATATAGCCGTAGATGAGATTGAGTTAGCACCGGTTTTTAAAGAAATTGATGAAAATGAACGCAACCATACATGTGAATACTGCGAAAACCTAGCGTTATACACAGTGGAAAACTAAAAAAACACAGATTGTGTATATATCTTGTGGATATGTGGATAAAATCTGTGGATAATTTACAAGGGAGATTATTTTGAATATTTCAATTGTATCAATCGGAAAATTAAAAGAGAAATACTTAAAGCAAGGTATTGATGAATACTTAAAACGATTAGCTCCGTATGCCAAAATTGAGATTATTGAACTTTCGGACGAAAAAGCACCTGAAAACTTAAGTGATTCGGAAATGGTTCAGGTGAAGCAAAAAGAGGGAGAGCGGATATTAAGTAAGATTGGTCAAGATGTACACGTCATTGCTTTAGCCATTAATGGTAAGCAGCGCTCATCTGAAGAGCTTGCAAAAGATTTAGACTCACTTGCTACATACGGAAAAAGCAAGGTAGCCTTTGTTATCGGAGGATCACTTGGACTCAGCGATGAAGTGATGAAAAGAGCAAACGCTACGCTCTCTTTTTCAAAGATGACGTTTCCGCATCAGCTTATGCGTTTGGTATTAGTTGAACAGATTTACCGTGCGTTTCGGATTAATCGTGGTGAACCGTATCATAAGTAAAGAAATGTTTTTATAAGCTGTATAATATGAATAACACCACTAGTGTCGCATTAAAATAATTCAGCGCTTTATAAAAATCTAAATTTTCAGTAATTTTATCTTTGCATAAAAAAAGCCTTTATCCTGAATTATTCATAGCTAACTAAAATCATTTCGTTTTTCAACTTTTGATCACGATGGTTTAAA
>NZ_JBXDLD010000056.1:0-38698 GCF_056820425.1 Priestia sp. KCTC 13724
TTACAGGCAGGTTGCCCACGTGTTACTCACCCGTCCGCCGCTAACGTCATAGAAGCAAGCTTCTAATCAATTCGCTCGACTTGCATGTATTAGGCACGCCGCCAGCGTTCATCCTGAGCCAGGATCAAACTCTCCGAAGAAATGTTTGACTTGCTCATAAAAGTTTAAAAAATTAACGTTGACGTTTGTCGCTTTGTTCAGTTTTCAAAGTTCAATTTGGTAATGGAGCGGGTGATGAGAATCGAACTCACGACATCAGCTTGGAAGGCTGAGGTTTTACCATTAAACTACACCCGCATATGGCGCGCCCGAGAGGAGTCGAACCCCTAACCTTTTGATCCGTAGTCAAACGCTCTATCCAATTGAGCTACGGGCGCATTTTTTCTACCGCTTCGTTAGCGACTTAACTATCTTATCATCTCTATTTGTTAGTGTCAATACCTTTTTTTGTTTTTTTGGTGCGGCCGAGAGGACTTGAACCTCCACGGGTTATTCACCCACTAGGCCCTCAACCTAGCGCGTCTGCCATTCCGCCACGACCGCTTAATAAAAAAGGTTAAAGATAAAAGTGCGGGTGAAGGGACTTGAACCCCCACGTCATAAAGACACTAGATCCTAAGTCTAGCGCGTCTGCCAATTCCGCCACACCCGCGTGTGTGTATTTAAAGTGGTGAGCCATGAAGGACTCGAACCTTCGACCCTCTGATTAAAAGTCAGATGCTCTACCAACTGAGCTAATGGCTCTTGATGGCTGGGCTAGCTGGATTCGAACCAACGCATGACGGAGTCAAAGTCCGTTGCCTTACCGCTTGGCTATAGCCCAATCAAAAAGAAATGGCGGTCCCGACGGGAATCGAACCCGCGATCTCCTGCGTGACAGGCAGGCATGTTAACCGCTACACCACGGGACCATCCATACAGATGATATACAAACAAAATATGGAGGATGACGGGATCGAACCGCCGACCCCCTGCTTGTAAGGCAGGTGCTCTCCCAGCTGAGCTAATCCTCCGGAATTAAATCATAAATTATTCAAGCAGATATAATATGACCCGTACGGGATTCGAACCCGTGTTACCGCCGTGAAAGGGCGGTGTCTTAACCACTTGACCAACGGGCCATTATAAAATGGCGGAGAAGGAGGGATTTGAACCCTCGCGCCGCTTACACGACCTACACCCTTAGCAGGGGCGCCTCTTCAGCCTCTTGAGTACTTCCCCGTTATAATGGCTCCACAGGTAGGACTCGAACCTACGACCGATCGGTTAACAGCCGATTGCTCTACCACTGAGCTACTGTGGAATAGTGTTATCAGACTCATTAAAATTTACTATATTTTGACTTATTTGTCAATGTTTTTTCAAAAAAATATTCAAGCACTTTTGAGTGCTTTATAAATTTATCATATGCCTTTTCCATAGTCAAGGGCTTACTCTAATTTTTTTAACATTCCACCGCAATAACCACAGAGATACTTTTGGAGATGAATCTTTCTTTTCCTTGTATATTTAATCTTACAACCAGTGCATTGATAAAGATGTACTGGACTATTTTGCTTTTTTGCTATGTTTTTTGCAAGTGGCTTGCAAAACCTAGGGGCACCTACTTCTTTCATTAATTGGCGAAAGTCTCGATCTCGATGTCCATATCCTTTGCCTTCTAAATGCAAATGGTAATGACATAGCTCATGTTTAATAATGTTAATAACCTCTTCTTGACCAT
The DNA here is from genome assembly GCF_056820425.1 of Priestia sp. KCTC 13724. NCBI lineage: Bacteria > Bacillati > Bacillota > Bacilli > Caryophanales > Bacillaceae > Priestia > Priestia sp. KCTC 13724. The sequence goes on from NZ_JBXDLD010000056.1 coordinate 1,724, forward strand.
GTTCTTCATAGTGACCATAGTTGATTTCAATATTAGAGTTATGAACAAGGTACCTTCCACCTGTTGCTCTTAGTCGTCTATTAAAATAAGCTTTATGTAAAAAAGGTTTGTGAAAAAATTTCATTGATATTTCTTCTACTAATTGTTGTAGTTCGTTGTTCTCCATTTTATTTCCTCCTTGTTATCACCTGACTAGCATGCATTGCATACATTTAATATTACATTATTTTTTATACATTTATATAAAAGGAGCGAATGCTGTGATGCCGATGTGGTTACAAAGACAAATGCAGCGTGCTTACTTACAGAGAGATTGTGCACAGATTCGACTATTAAACCAATGCTGGTTTTTTTACCGTAAAAACCACTCTTCAATGGACTAACCCCTACAATCCAATAGAAAAATCGCCCTGACATTAATGTCAGAGCAATTTTTCTGATGGATTTAGAAAGTAGCTTATGGCGAAATCATAGTTAATGAAACTCTTCCTTTAGCAACATCTACACCTTCTACCCAAACAGTTACCACATCTCCGACAGAAACAACATCTAGCGGGTGTTTTACATACTTGGTTGTTAATTTTGAAATATGAACCAACCCGTCCTGCTTTACACCGATATCTATAAACGCACCAAAATCCACCACATTGCGTACGGTTCCTTCGAGTTGAAGACCTTTCGATAAATCCTCCAGTTGCAAAATATCTTTTTTCAAGAGCGGCTTTGGCAAATCGTCCCTAGGGTCTCTCCCTGGCTGTACTAGCGCTTGAATAATATCTTTTAAAGTAAACTCTCCAACTCCTAGCTCTTCTGAAAGATCAGAAATAGATAAGCTATTTAATGCTTCTTTTAATTCATCTGTTCCAAGATAATCATAAGTTAAATTCACCTTATCTAGCAATTCATTCACGTAACCATAGCTCTCAGGATGAATGCTCGTTTGATCTAGCGGCTCTTGGCCATCAATAATTCGCAGGAAGCCAATACATTGTTCATATGTTTTAGCACCTAATCTCGGAATCTTTTTCAGTTCCTTTCGGCTTTTCAGCTTACCATTTTCTTCTCGATAACGAATAATATTTTGAGCGACCGTCTTATTAAGACCTGACACATATTGAAGCAAAGAAGAAGAAGCCGTATTTACATTCACTCCCACCTGGTTTACTACCGTTTCCACCACGAACGTTAATGAATCATTTAGCTGCTTTTGAGAAACATCATGCTGATATTGTCCAACACCAACTGATTTTGGATCGATTTTAACAAGTTCGGCAAGCGGATCTTGTAACCTTCTCCCAATTGAGACTGCACTTCTTTCTTCTACCTGAAAGTTTGGGAACTCGTCCCTAGCGATGTCAGAAGCAGAATAAACGCTAGCGCCCGCTTCATTTACGATTAAATAAAAAATATTTCTAGATTGATGTTGCAAAATCTCCGCAATAAACTGTTCTGTCTCTCTAGAAGCTGTACCGTTTCCGATTGCTACCATTTCAATTGAAAATTTTTCAATGATTTCAGTTACTTGCTTTACACTTTCTACTTTTTTATTAACAGGAGGATGCGGGTAAATAACATCAATCTTGAGCACTTTTCCTGTTTCATCAATAACTGCCAGCTTACACCCAGTTCGATACGCAGGATCTACAGCCAGGACAACCTTTCCTTTTAGAGGCGGTTGAAGAAGTAGCTTTCTCAAATTCTCGGAAAAGATATGTATAGCCTGTGCTTCAGCTCTCTCTGTTAGCTCTTTTCGAATCTCTCGTTCGATAGCAGGAGCAATTAGCCGCTTATATGCATCTGTAATCGCTTCTTCTACTAATGAGATAACAGACGATTTCGTATTTTTAACAAATCCTTTTTGTATGTATCTAAAAATGCCTTCTGTAGATACGTTAATGGATACTTTTAATATCCCATCTTTTTCCCCTCTATTCATGGCTAACACGCGATGAGGAACAATCTTGCTTACAGATTCCTTATACTCATAATACATTTCATATACATTTTTTTCATCTTTTTCATGAGCTCTAGCTTCGGTTTCAATAACGCCATGTTTAAACGTATAGTCTCGAATCCACTGACGATAGGAAGGCTCGTCAGATATAATCTCCGCGATGATATCTTGAGCACCCTGTACGGCATCCTCCACGCTATCGACACCTTTTTCCGTAGATATGTATAGCTGTGCTTTCTCTTTAACTGCTTCTAAAGGAAATGTTAAAATCCATTGAGCAAAAGGCTCTAATCCTTTTTCTTTTGCAACAGTTGCTTTAGTTCTTCGCTTTTGTTTATAAGGTCTATATAAATCTTCCACTTGCTGTAACTTTGTTGCTTTTGCAATACTTGTAGCCAGCTCATCCGTTAGCTTTCCTTGCTCTTCAATCAAGCGGATAACTTCTTCTTTTCGGGTATTTAAGTTCGTTAAGTATGTCCACTCGTCTAAGATTGCTCGAATTTGCACTTCATCAAGAGATCCTGTTTGTTCCTTACGGTAACGAGCAATAAACGGAACTGTATTTCCCGCTTCAATTAAATTTATTACATTCTTTACTTGCTTTAAAGGAAGGTTTACTTGATCACTTACATGCTTCATTACATCAGTTGTTTGCACTTTTGCTATGGCCGTCAACTCAATCTCTCCTAGCAATGTTTTCTTTTAATTGTAACAAAACTCACATGTATTAGCACATGTGAGTTAAAGTTTTACATCATTAATTTGTTTGTAGCTCTCCCAATATGAATGTTACATCGTCTTTGTGAGAAGATAGTTTCGCTTTCAGTTGAGCGGATAATTGCTCTATGTTCATCCGAGAACTAAAAAAGGCTCTAACTTCTTTTAAATCTAATCCATCCGTATGAATTAAAAACTGAGAGTTCGGTTCATATTGAAAAGTCTGAACCTGAATTTTTTGTTTTCGACCTGATAAAAACCCTTTTACAGGTAAAGGATACGTAAGATTTCCGTCTGGGGCATATAGATAAAAACGAATATTACCTACGTTCGTGTACGAAAAATGCCCGCTGCGTTTATCAAACTTCAATAGAGCAACAGCGGCTCCTCTCGTCCCTTTAGTCACATCATTACACAGCATCATTAAATCATCAAGCTCAAGATTATGATTTTGCTTCGCAGTTTGAATGACAGCATCGGACGCTATTTTTGCATGTTCACCGCTTCCTAACCCATCCGCAATGGCACATAAGAAATAATCGCTAGTTTCTTTGATATAAAAGCCGTCACCACAACAGGTGTTTCCATCTTTAGGTGTTTGATGAGTGGCTGTTTTTATGAAAGATTGATTAGCAGATATACGATTCGTCACTTTTTATACTCCGCTTCGGTTAGGTCTGTTCGAGCCGCATTTCGAAGCTTATCAAGAGCTCTTCTCTGAAGACGCGACACATGCATTTGAGAAATACCTAATTTCTCACCAGCTTCTTTTTGACTCAGGTTCTCAATGAAGGTATAGCGAATGACTTCTCTTTCTCGCTCGCTTAAAACATGTAAAATCTTCTCCAAGACCAATCTTTGGTCGGTTTTTTCATAGCCTGCTTCTTTTTCACCAACTAAATCTAGAATAGTTACGGTACTGCCATCAGAATCCGCTTCAATGGAGTGGTCAACAGAGAGCGCTTGGTAGCTTTGCCCCATTTCCATCGTCTCTAAAACTTCTTCTTCCGTGACTCCAATATAATCAGCAATCTCTTGCACTTGAGGAGAGCGCTGTAATTGGGTTGTCAACTCTTCAACAGCTGCTTTAATTTTCGGACCTAATTCTTTAATTCGACGAGGAACATGCACGCTCCACGTTTTGTCACGTAAGAATCGTTTTATCTCACCAATGATTGTCGGAACAGCAAACGACTCAAAGCTTCTTCCAAACGAAGGATCATATCTACGAATTGCACCTAAAAGGCCTAACATACCAACTTGCACAATATCCTCATGCAAGCTTCGGCCTTTTGAATAACGACGGGCAATCGATTCAACAAGATTTTTATAGTGAATAACGAGCTCACTTTGTGCTTCTTCATCTTGGAATTTTTGAAAACGCTCAATTCGTTCCTGAACTTGTTCTTTAGTTAATTTCATAGGTTGAGACTGTGTTTTCATCACTCTCCACCTGCTCTCTTTGCAAATACTTTGTCATCATGAGGGTAACACCTTTAGAATTCATCATTTTCACTTCATCCATGAGCGTCTCAATTAAATATAAGCCTAATCCACCTTCTGGCAGCATCTCAACTTCTTTCGCTGTCTCGTAAGGCCCGATTTTCTCTTTTAATTCTTCAAAGTTAAAGCTTTCACCTTTATCAACCACCATAATTTCTAAGCGGTCAGAAAAAAGGCCAAAACCTACCTTAACTTCACCATTTTCATCTTCTTTGTAAGCATGCTGAACAGCATTCGTACACGCTTCACTTATTGCAATCTTCATGTCTTCAATATCATCATAAGAGAAGCCCATACGGTTTGCCACTCCTGACAAAGTTAGGCGAATGATTGCGACATAATCTGGCTTAGCTGGAATTTTCATCTCAACGAAATCATACGGTTGCTTCATTTCACGCCACCTTCTACCTGTGAATTCACATTTAAAATATCCGTCAATCCTGTAATATCAAATAATCTCTTTAAACGCTCAGACACACCAACAAACTTTAATGAACCGTTATGCTTTTTAATTGCTTTTAAAAGTGCAATAAAAACACCAAGGCCTGTACTGTCCATATATGAAACGTCTGTCAAATCAATTGTGATTCTAACATCGTCTTGTTCTGCTATCTCCATAAATTTCTCTTTTAAATTCGGAGCTGTATATGCATCAATTTCGCCAGCCAACGTAATACGATATTCCTGACCAGCATCTTGAACATCAATCTTTAAATTCATCGTATCTATAAACCCCCTCAGTTTTCATAAACTATACATTCTTTACCCTTCATTCTTTCTAGTTAAACTGCTTTTTTTAAAATAATAAGGGTAAAATCGTCTCGAAGCTGAAACTCTTGTAGTTTTTCTAATTCTTTAAAAACTGCCTCAACAATTTCTTGAGGTGTCAAATGCATGTATTTACGAATTAGTTTTATAATGTCCAACCTTTCCAAAAATCCTTCTTCAGTTCGACATTCTGTTACTCCATCCGTTAATAAGATAATCATATCATCTTTGTGAAGCTCTTTTTCATACTGTGAGTACTTCACATGACGATCTACACCTAGAACTAGACCTCTTGCTTCTAAATCATGAAATGTATCAGTTGAAGCTTCATAATAGAATCCTGGTTCATGACCGGCTGATGCGTAGGTAAACAAGTTGTTAGCAGGATGGTACGTACCATAAAACATTGTAATGAACATACTCGGATCCACGTTGCGCTCTACAATATTATTCAGGTTTTCAAGCACATAGCTTGGATTTTTCCGAGAATCCGGTAAGCTATCCATCGCATACTTAATCATCGACATGCACATCGCAGCCGGTATTCCTTTACCAATTACATCTGCAATCGCAATGCTAACACCACCGTTGTCTTCATCCACGAAATGAAAATAATCACCGTTCATCTGCTTGGCTGGTACGCTCACTGCGCCAATCTCTAAAGTATCCACATTATCCGGAATATTTGTTCCCAATAAATTTTGCTGAACATTTGCAGCAACTTCAATCTCTGACCGAAGCTCTCTCTGCTTACTTTTTAACGTTTGATGTTCACGTAACGCTAATCCATAGCTAATCATAACCTCTAATAAAAAATCTAATGAATGCAATACTTTCTCTGGAATATCAGAATAAATCTCTTCAATTACCTCTTTATGAATACTAACGATGTCTTCTGGCGATATTTCATTTTCTAAAGATTTGCGACTTAGCTTTTGTCCTTGGTATAAAACTTGCTCATCTTGCGTTTGAATATAATTCCCCAAAATATCCCTATATAGCTGTTTCATCTCTTTATCAAAAGACATTTATTCTCCTCCTAGCGGAGCCACTTAATTGCTTTGATTTCAGTACCGTCTCCTACATTTGATTCAATTGAAAACTCATCCATGAGACGTTTCACCCCTGGTAAACCTGCACCTAATCCTCCAGATGTAGAATATCCATCTTCCATCACTTTGCGAATGTCAGGAATACCTGGCCCTTCATCTGTAGCAATAATTAAAAGTCCTCGTGTAGTTGAACGATCCAATTTTTCAATATGAATCTGTCCTTTCCCCGCGTATAAATAAATATTACGTGCTAATTCAGAGATGGCTGTTGTAATACGCGCTTGATCTACAGTTCCAAATCCTAAATCCTTGGAAACATTTCTACCTAGCTGACGCGCCGCCACAATATCCCACTCCGTTACAATTTTTACACTGGATTGGAATTCCATCTATTATTCCCCCAGTTCCGATTGGAGTTTCTCAAGACCTTTTTCCAAGTCAAGCGCAGTAAAAACATCATTTAATCCAATACCTAGTTCCACTAAGGTAATAGCAACAGCGGGTTGAATTCCTGTTAAAACAACACGTGCCCCCATTAAACTGGACATGCTAACTACATCACCTAACACTTTAGCAATAAATGAGTCAATCATATCAATGGATGTTAAATCGATTACTACGCCTTTTGCTCCAGTTTGGTGTATTTTACTTAGTAAATCTTCTTGAAATTGAATAGCTGTGTGATCATCAAGCTCCCATTGAATCGAGACCAGTAAGTAGTCATATAATTTTAAGATCGGTATTCTCACGTTCATTCCCCCGATTCCATATCGATAATTTGACGGTTAGTCATTTCTAACGCAAATTCGATTCCTTTCTTCAACGAGTTCTTCGTAATTAGCTCATTTAAATTGATTCCCAAATTAACAATTGTTTGTGCAATTTCAGGGCGAATCCCTACTAATAAACATTTTGCTCCTACTAATCGTACAGCCTCAGCAGCTTGTATAATATGATGAGCTACCATTGTATCAACTACCGGCACTCCTGTAATATCGATTAAAACCACTTCTGAGCGATGCTTAACAACGCCTTGCAGAAGGTTTTCCATAATTTTTCTTGCACGCTCTGTATCGATTGTCCCCACGAGGGGCATAACTGTTATTTTATCAAATACCGGAATTAGCGGCGCTGATAATTCTTGTAAAGCTACTTTTTGTAGCATAACCGTATTTTCCCATGAACTTGAATATTGCTCTACTATCTTGTTATAAACAGGACTAAGCCATTTATCAAAATGATAAAAGATTTCCGAGTGTGCTTCTTTGTTCGAAGATCCTTCGTTTAGATACCCTTCCACAACAACATGTCCTAACTCACGCAAGCCTTGCGTTAGGTATCCAAGTGGCCATCCTAGCTTGACAACTTTTTCTACAATATCTTCGAGTTCATTTGAAAACTCATTTAAAGAACGAAATGCATTCGATAAAACTACATTCACAAAATTTGAACTAACGTTTACATAAACTTGTTCCGATACAACACTTTTAATTCGACCCGTTTCAATATCATTCATTGTAACAAGCCAACGTTCAAATATATCCGCTTTAGATTGTTGAATATACTCAAATAACTTCTCTTGATTCATGAGCTCCTCCTTGTAAGAAATCACATTTCTTTATGCCATTTAGCTATTTTTTACCATATTTAATAAACCCATTAAATAGATTTCTTCTTTCAATATACGTTTACTAGTTATTCTTCGTCAAATTAAAAAAGTTGCCCTTAAAGGAGCAACTTAGTATAAATGGAAGTATAATTCTAAAAGTCGATAAGTCCTACACTGATTTGCAAGGCATCATCCACTCTGTCCATCATTTCATCATCTAAATGGGTGATTTTATCAGTTAGTCGCTGTTTGTCAATTGTTCGAATTTGCTCTAGCAAAATAACTGAATCGCGCTCAAACCCATACTTTTTCGCATTAATTTCTACATGCGTAGGCAACTTTGCCTTTTGAATTTGAGCAGTAATTGCAGCAACAATGACAGTCGGACTAAACCGATTTCCAATATCATTTTGGATGACAAGTACAGGGCGAACGCCTCCTTGTTCTGAGCCAACAACAGGAGATAGGTCAGCAAAATAAACGTCGCCGCGTTTGACTACCAAGACATTAACCCCCGCTGACTAAACGATCCACTGTGTGATTTGCTTCAGACTCAGCTAAAAAAGCTTCAGAAGCAATGTTTAAATTTATCTTTGCCATCTCCATATATCCGCGACGCATAGACTCGCGAATATGGCGTTTTTTTCGCTCACGAAGGTATAATTTCGTTGCTTGGTAAATAAATTCGCTTCTGTTACCATTTTCTTGTTTCACCATAAGGTCAAGTTCCGATACTAAATTTTTCGGCAATCTTACCAGGATTTCTGTAGTTGCGCTCGCTTCAGACACAAACATACACCTCCAACATCAATACACACACCAATAGTCTCATCTTTCCTTATCATAACACTCATACGTATTAATGGAAAGTTAATTCTGTCAATTTCTACACTATTATTGTCAATCGACGCATTGTTTTATGCATAAATTTAATTTTTAAGCTGAATATTTATTAAATCCTACGTCAATTGTGTTCGTTCAACAAGTAGTTAGTAATATTCACTTGCTCTTGATTCTTCACAATCACCCTTGGTACACGAGCTGAAATCATACAAGGTACTTCGTAGTTAATAGTTTCCAAGTGCTGTGCTACTTGATCAATGGATATTTGTTCGTTGCCCTGCTTACCAATAAGCGTCACTTTTGTACCTACTGGATACTGCTCTGGAAGGCGTACCATTAGTTGATCCATACAAATACGTCCCACCACAGGAACTTTCTTTCCTTTAACAAGGATAGTAAAGTTATGAAGCTTTCGAATCCATCCGTCCGCGTAGCCAATTGGAACCGTTCCAATCCATTCTGCTTTCTCTGATTCATACGTAATACCATAGCTAATACCACTACCTGGCTCTACTTTTTTAACATGTACAAGTGTACTATGCAATGAAAAAGCTTCTTTTAAAGGGACAGAAATGATTTCCTTCATCTCTGGTGACGGGCTTAACCCATACATTGAAATCCCTAGTCTAGCAGCGGTAAACAAATTCTCAGGTTGCTGAAAAATAGCCGCACTGTTTGCACAGTGAACCAGAGGAGGATTAATTCCTAAAGACTGAATAAGCTGCACTACGCTTTGAAACCTGTGATATTGATTTTGAAAGTAAATTGAATTTAGTTCATCTGCCGTTGCAAAGTGAGTAAATACTCCTTCTACTTCCATAAAGGATTGTGATTTTAACAGTGTTGCTACTGCTTTGATCTCATCATCACTTCGTAAGCCTAGTCTTCCCATTCCAGTATCTATTTTCAAATGAATAGTTAACCTTCCATTATTAGCTTGGTCTGCAATTACTTCTTCTATCCATTGCTTACTATAAGCAGTTATCGTAACATTCCATTTAATAGCGTCTTTAACATGAAGAGGCGGCACAGCTCCTAGTACTAAAATGGGGGCTTTAACCCCTTTCTGACGAAGTGAGATTGCTTCATCCAAAAATGCAACAGCTAACATATTAGCACCTGCTTGTAGTGCTAAGTCTGCTACTTCTACATCTCCGTGCCCATATGCATTTGCTTTCACTACAGCCATGAGCTTTTGATCCGGTTTTAATAACTTTTTAACTTCTTGAACATTATACAAAATTGCATCTGCATTAATTTCTGCCCATGTTTCTCGGTAAAATGCTTTAACCATTGTGACACTTCCTTTTTCAGAACCATTATAAACATATGCTACTTTGCTAGTATAATACATCCAAAATTAAAGTTCATTAGAAGGAAATAAAAATTAAACTAAACAGATTTGAATTTTCTCACAAATGAAACCAAATCCAATTAAGAAAACAAAAAGACTCGCTATTCGCGAGCCTGTATTAAAAGTAGTTATTTGCCAAGCTGAGTTTGAACTGAATTCGCCACTTTACTCATCTCTTCAGACGTTAAGTTTTCTGAAGCAATCATAAAGTCAATTCCATCATAAGACCAAGAAAGCGTCTTATCCGTTAGTGCTCCAACTGTAAATCCTAAATCAAACGGCTCCCCAGCTGTTAAAGTAGCTGTAGAGGCTGCTGTTTCCGCTACTTTTGCTTTCTCTTGAACAAGCGTAAACGACTTTTCACCTTCATACTTTAAAACAATTCGCTCACCGTTTTCGCCTTCAACCTTTTTCTCCTCTGCTAGCTTAACGCCTTTTGGTAAAATTTCTGGATAAAGCACACCGAACTCATCAGATTTCTCTGTAGCCATTGTTGGAACATCAATTTTAGCCCCTGTCATGTTGCGTTTCGTATCAAATGCACCCTTATCAAACTTTGAATCAACTTGTACTTTTGAAAAATCCACTTCAATTAGTACCTTGTTGTCTGTATCCATAATTTTTACAGATACAGGCGTTAAATCCTTTTTATTTAGCTTAATTTCTTGTTTTGGCAACATCGTGCTATTTTGGTAATTTGTTTTTGTCTTAAATACATAATGTTTATCCGTCGATTTAAATTCTGCACTTTCATCCTGCACAATGTCTTGCACTAACGATTCATATAAATAAGCTTGGCTACTGTTTTGTGGCCAATCGCTTTGGAAACGGAAGCTTTTGTTTAAGGCTGGTGTTAAGACAAAGACACCTTCATCGTTGCGCAAAATCATTTGACTTTGGTCTTTCTTCGTATTTTTTAAGTTTACACGATAATAAGTTGGCTTACTGTGCCAAATTTCAACGTCATATACTTGCGCGTCCTTGCCTGTATTTAGCTTCATTTCTGCTTCAGCTTTATACCCTTTCATATCTTCAATCTTAGCATCTAGTGCATCCGTTACGTCTTGCTGACTTTTTTCGCCACAAGCAGCCAATAGTAATAGTAAAAAGGCGCACGCGAATAACCCAATAAACTTTTTATGCATCTCCCCAACTCCTTTTATATCATGTCATACCTACATGTCGAGAGAAACAAGATACTACCTGTCTCCCTTGTCCGCAATATGAATATATGAAGTTGGGAATATGAATATGCAGACTAGCTTGACGAGCTTTCAATAATTACCTGTGTTACAACATAATGTTGACTGTGTGAAATGGAGACATGAATGTACTTGTTATCGCTTTTATTTAGCGTATAAAGCACTGGTTTTCCACTATGTTCATTTAGAACTTCAATATCTTGAAAACTTAAATCTTTTCCTATTCCTGTTCCTAATGCTTTAGAATAGGCCTCTTTCGCTGAAAAACGACCTGCCAGAAACTCAATCTGCCTTTTCCCTTGGAGTTTATCGTAGCTCGCCTTTTCATTTTTTGTTAAAATACGAGTAACAAACGAAGATTGTCTTTTTGCAAGCTTTTCAATTCGATCTAGCTCGGTAATATCCAGTCCAATCCCTTTAATCAATTGCTCTTCACACCCTTCTATCTTTTTCCATACTGCATAAAATAAAGAAATGCACCTAAAACAAACTATACTAAGTTCCTTATGAAAGGAAGTGGTTGCGATCTTTGTTCGAACCGAAAGCTTTCGCGAATTCAGAACCTACTATCCAATTACATTTCTACTACTTTGTATTCACATACTCTTGTGGGCTTTATTTTTAATTCCTGCCCAACCTATTCAATCCTTATTTTATAACTTCGTTGGTTATAACGGTGCCATTGGCCAAGGTGAATATTGGCGCTTGGCAACATCCATGTTTCTACACAACAGCTTTGCTCATTTACTGTTTAACTCTTTTTCACTATTTTTATTTGCACCACGTTTAGAAAGAGAGCTATCACGCTATAAATTTCTTGGTTTTTATATCGCGTGTGGCTTATTAGCAAATGTACTTACTTTTATCATTCAGCCTGCTTACTATAGTCATGTGGGCGCATCAGGTGCAATCTTCGGCATTTTCGGTGCCTATATTTACTTCATTCGAAACAAAACAATTTATTTTACAAAAAGCGATCAACAAATTGTCATTGTGCTCTTAATTATAGGGTTACTATCTGGATTTTTAAATAGCGGAGTAAATAACGTTGCTCATATCGGTGGCTTTATAAGCGGCTACCTATTAACAATTTTGTTTGCCCGTAAATAACAGGAGAACCGTTCTTTAAACGAACTGTTCTCTTGTTATTTTACAATAAACGTAGATCCATTTACTACTTCGATTCTTTCATATGTTTTTAAATCATTCATCAGCTGAAAGAGCGCTGCATCTTTTTGTTTTGCTTCAATCATGCAATCAATCTGTGGTATTGTCCCAGAAATTGATTGTAAAAATTGATAAAACTCTTCTGCATTTATGTAGTCTGCATGGGCACGAAAGTCTTTTGAGCTTTTTGGACTCGAGATGTGCATTTTCAATGGAAGCTTTTCTTGTTCCCACGTAGCAACAATTCTAGACCAATATTCTGTCCAATCAGGGTTTTCATGATTAGCTTGATGGTGATGCAAATCAAATATTAAAGGAATGTTCAATTTTTCGCAGAGGTATAATGCATCCTGAACAGAGAATGTTGTATCATCATTTTCAAGCATGATCATTTCTTGAATAGAATGAGGTACTAGTCCCCAGTTATGAATAAACTGCTCAAGCGCTTTTTCTTTGTCGTTATAAGCTCCTCCTACATGTAAAACACAGCGGTTTTTAGGTAATATCCCCATTCCTTTTAACAACTTTTTATGCATTTGAAGGGTTTCAAGGGAATGCTTTAAAATATCTTTATTTGTAGAGTTTAGCACAACAAAATGATCGGGATGAAAATCAACGCGCATCGGATTCCTCTCTAGGAACTGACGAATCTCAAGAATGACCGGCTTTAAAGCGTTCATGTAGTTCCAATCACTAATCTCTGGGTGATTGGCAAGGGGAATGAGTTTTGAACTAAGCCGAAAAAATTCCACTTCACTCCAAACATTATGCTTCAATAACCTTAAACAGTTTTCTAAGTTAGAAATAGAAATACGCTCTAATTTAGAAATAGCAGCTTCTCGGTTTTGAATTCGTTGAAACTGCGCAAAAGTCATCGTCTGAGACGGAGACGCATTCTGTAATTGAACACTCATTGCTACATATCCTAAGCGCACTAAAGTTGACATAGAAAACACCTCACTTTCCGTTTAGTATTTCCTGATGGCAAAAAAAATAAGCGAGCCAATTGGCTCGCTTTTCTTTTATGCTTTTGTACGTGAATCTTTGCGGTTGTTTTGGCGATTCCCCTGACCACCGCTATTATTGCTACGGCGCTTATCTCCAAATCGCTTAGAGTTTCCACGACGGTTTTGTTGTGAATAGTTTTTAGAATTAGAGCGTGAACGACCACTGCCGTTGTTACCACCACGTCTGTTCTTATCACCTTTTCCAACAACAGGTGGTTCAGCTGTTAAGTTTACAGGCACATCGTTTGGCTCTTTTGTTGCTAACTTAAGTGCTGCTGCTACTAATGCTACAGATTCATTTTCTTCTAGTAGCTCTTCAGCTAATTGCTTATAGTAAGATAAGTTACCTGTTTTTACTGTTTCAACTAACTTATCTGCAGCAATACGCTGTTGACCTTCTAATGCTTCATCCAATGTTGGAGGTGTCATCCGATCCATTTTACGCTTAGTTGTGCGCTCAATGTTGTGTAATTGACCAGATTCTCTTGGTGTTACAAACGTCATCGCTGCACCCATTTTACCCGCACGACCTGTACGTCCAATACGGTGAACATAGCTTTCTGGATCTTGTGGAATATCAAAGTTATAAACGTGAGTTACGCCTGAAATATCTAGTCCACGAGCAGCTACATCTGTAGCAACCAACACGTCAATAGAACCTTCTTTAAATTGACGCAAAACAGATAGACGTTTTGCTTGCGTTAAATCACCATGGATTCCTTGAGCTGAATAGCCACGTACGTTTAGAGCTTCTGATAACTCGTCAACACGACGCTTTGTACGACCAAAAATAATAGCTAATTCTGGTGACTGCATATCTAAAAGACGTGTTAACACATCAAATTTACGTTTTTCTTGTACTTCAACGTAGTACTGTTGAATGTTTGGAACTGTTACTTCTTTTGCTTTTACTTTTACAACTTTAGGTTCGCTCATGAATTTTTCAGCAATGCGGCGGATTGGGTCAGGCATTGTTGCTGAGAATAATAGCGTTTGATGATTTTCAGGAACATTAGATAAGATTTTTTCAATATCTTCAATGAATCCCATATTTAACATTTCATCCGCTTCATCTAATACAACAGTGTGAACATCTTGTAAGCGAAGTGTACGACGGTTAATATGATCTAACATACGTCCTGGTGTTCCAACGATAATGTGAGGGCGTTTCTTTAGAGCGCGAATTTGACGGCTGATATCTTGACCACCGTAGATTGGTAAAACACGAACGCGTTTTGTTTGTCCAATCTTATAAAGTTCTTCAGATACCTGTACAGCAAGTTCACGTGTAGGTGCGATAATTAAACCTTGAATTGCATCAACGCTTGCATCTACTTTTTCGATAAGAGGAATACCGAATGCTGCTGTTTTACCAGTTCCTGTTTGTGCTTGTCCAATTAAATCATGACCTTGTAGCGCTAAAGGAATTGTTTCAGACTGGATTGGTGTAGCTTCCTCAAAACCCATTTTACTAACAGCGTTGTTTAGCTGTGGACTTAAACCTAACTCTTGAAATAATGCCAAATTTTTCAAACTCCTTCTATATTTAGACTATCTATATTTTACAAAAAAAAGCATTCCCCGATACCCGGAAAATGCTCTAAACGATTACTTAATGAAATCAACGTTTAGAGAATAAGCATCTCAAGACACTCAAACTACATCATAACACTATGAGTTTTTATTTGCAATAGAGCTTATTCTATTATTCGTCTTCTTATTTCGACATCACTTTAGTGATTACTTCTTCAAGCTTCATACCTCGAGATGCTTTCACCAATACAATATCATTTGAAGAACTAACAGATTGTAAGTGATCTGCTAACGTATCTTTATCGTCAAAATGAAGAACTTTTCCTTCTTGAAAATTCTCTTGTGCTCCTGAGGCAATCTCTTTACTTAGTGGACCGTATGTAAATACATATTCCACTGCAGCAGGGTCAATAAATTTTCCAATCTCTTTATGAAATTGTATTTCTTGATCACCAAGTTCGAGCATATCCCCCAAAACCAAGATTTTCTTGTTATAACCTTGAATCTCATGGATTAACTTAATCGCTGCTTTCATTGATGTTGGACTTGCATTATACGCATCATTAATAAACGTTAATCCACTCTCAGCCTTCACTAATTCCATTCGCATATTTGTCAGCTTCAAGCCAGCTAATCCTTGTGCAATTGTTTCATTACTCAGGTTAAAATAGCGACCAACAGCAATAGCAGCCATCGCGTTATGTGCATTATGCTCACCTAATACAGGAATGAAAAACTTTTGTGTTTCACGTGAAACGAAAAATGTCGTTCCATGTTCTTCTCTTGTCATATCCGTTAAAAAAAGGTCATTATTTGGTGAACTTCCAAACGTAATGGCTTTAAACTTTGGATTATTCACTCGACTTGTTAGAAGTGGTTCATCACCATTAAAGATAAATTGTCCTTGCTCAGATAAACCGCTTGTAATTTCAAATTTTGCTTCAGCAATTCCTTCTCGGCTACCTAAATCTTGCAGATGGGATTCACCAATGTTTGTAATGACAGCAACATCAGGCTCAGCCAGGTTTGAGAGAAATTCAATTTCACCGCGACTACTCATTCCCATTTCAAGGACAGCAATATCAGTATCTTCTTCCAAACGCAAGATTGTTAATGGCATACCGATATGGTTGTTAAAATTACCTGCTGTTTTCAAAACTTTATACGTTGTCGATAAAACAGCATCCACCATGTCTTTTGTTGTTGTTTTCCCGTTACTTCCTGTAATTCCTACCACTTTTACCGCTAATTCATGACGGTACGCTTTTGCTAATTGCTGTAGTGCTTCAAGCGTATCATCTACTAAAATGACAGGTACATTTTGTGGAATATCTTTTTCATCTTTGTTCCATAAGGTTGCCACAGCACCTGCTTCAATTGCTTTTTCAACAAATTCATGTCCATTGAAGCGATCACCTTTAATTGGTACATATAAATTTTCTGGTTGCAGTGTTCTTGTATCAATTGAAACACCTTTAATATGAACCTGTTCGTCACCATGAGCTAAACTGCTGTTTGGAATCATCTTCACCACATCTTTTAGCTTTCGATTAATCATAATGCTTATAACTCCTTTCGCAAAAAGCAGAAACACTATTCATTTTGAATAGTGTCAGCCTTTTTCTTACATCGTATGTTTAATTTTTTGCTTTTCATCATGACGCTGAAGCGCTAAATCCACTAATGTTTCAATTAACACCGGATATTCAACACCTGCATGCTTCCATAATAATGGGAACATACTAAACGGTGTAAACCCTGGCATTGTGTTTACCTCATTAATGATTAACTCGCCTTCTTTTGTTAAGAAGAAATCAGCACGAACAAGTCCTGAACCGTCAATTGCTTTAAATGCTTTAATTGCCAATTCTTTCATTTCTACATACGTTTCTTCGCTAATTTCAGCCGGGATAGCAAGACCTGTGCTACCATCTTCGTACTTAGCTTTATAATCATAGAAAGCAGCCTTTGGTAAGATTTCTCCAACAACTGAGCACGATGGATCATCATTACCTAATACACCGATTTCCACTTCGCGTCCAATTGCCGCTTCTTCAATAATAATTTTACGGTCAAATTGGAACGCTTCCTCAAATGCCGCTTCTAATTCTTTGCGATTATCACACTTACTAATACCAACGCTTGAACCTAAGTTAGCTGGTTTGACAAAGCATGGGTAACCTAAGTTTTCCTCAACAACTTCATATGCTGCTTCACGGTTCTCATCCCACTCTTTGCGAATAAAATATTCATATTTTACTTGCTTTAAACCTGCTTGAGAGAAAAGTTGCTTCATCACGACTTTATCCATCCCTGCTGCAGATGCTAAAACGCCGTTTCCTACATAAGGTAGGTTTAATAATTCTAACAGCCCTTGGACTGTTCCATCTTCACCGTTTGGACCGTGTAAAAGTGGGAAAATTACATCAAGCGTTCCTTCATTTTTCACGTCGGATAAAGCAAACATATTTGTATTTAAAGATACTGGTGAAATGACCGTACCACTGTTACTAATTTCAAGTTCGTTTACCGTTTCAAGTGGACCCGTCAACTTTGTACCGCGAACCCATTCGCCTGTTTCAGTAATATAAATTGGATGTACTTCGTATTTATCATGGTTAACTGCTTTTGTTACTGCTAAAGCTGTTTGTAAAGATACTTTATGTTCAGCGGATTTTCCCCCGTATAAAAGACCAAGCTTAATTTTCACAAGTGTTCCTCCTAACACAATTTAATCTTTTCTATTTTATCACTTTCTCTATCCTTATAGGAAACAGTTTCTTTCTTTATTACTTATGTAAAACGTGGGCAGATGTGAGTCAAATTATAATTTATTTTTGACTTATCTGCTATCGTAACAGCTTCTGTTCAAATCAGTAAGGGAATTCCGACTCCAATAAAAAAGTGGTAAAAGAGTTGATCTTTTTACCACTTTTATTATTATTGTACTTCATGCTTGTATAAGAATACTGCTTTCTTTGGAAGCTTTCCATACAATAAACTTGCAAACGGTAAAAACCGATGACAAGCCCATATAATGAGGTAGCATAAAGCTAAAGTTAATGCATACCGAATTAGCATTTCAATGTGAAACAATTGATTACTATTTGCAGGTACAAATTCAGAGACAATATTTAATACTAAAGGATGGATTAAATAAAAGCCAAAAGAGTACATTGCAATATTTCGAACTGTAATAACAGCTCTTCTAGGAAGTTTTGCAGCTAAGATCTCTCCTATACGAAATGCTACGTAGCTTCCTAACACGAGATAAATCGTATTAATCGTCTCGTACATAACCCCTGATAGGTAAAGTGTCTTAATTGTATACACATAATAGTGTAAAGAAGAGACGATTGCTCCTGCAATTAAAGCAATAATTAGCAAAACAATCGTAGATTTATTCGCGCTTTTTGCTTTCTGTTCATTATAGTAAACACCAATCCATGCTCCTAATAGGAAGGTAGATAATGAACTAATAAATAAAGTAAATGATACAAGACCGTACATTGAATTTAATTGAAGATAAACTAACTGTAAGACGACTCCGAATAACCACATATAGCGGCGAAAAAAAGTAAACTTTTGAGCGATCCATATAAAAACAGGTAAAACAAGATAAATTTGCACAATTAAGAAAATAAAGTGCAGTTGATAGTAAGATTCACCTTTTAAAATGCGCAGCAAAATTTCTGTCGCGTTAAATTCTCTTGCACCTACATAAATTGAATATGCTTCATAAATCAATGCCCAAATGATATAAGGAATAAGAATATATGTAACTCGCCTCTTATAGTAACTTTTCCATAACTCTTTTGTTAACGGCTTTTTTATATAACTATAAAAGAATACGAGTCCTGTAATCACAATAAAGATTCCCGCTTCAATCCGAATAATGCGGTTGATAAAATGATACTTCTGATACGCATCACCGCTATATGGAAGGACGCTTGCATACGCTGCCGTTACGTGTACAAGTACAACCATCATCATGGCAAATAATCTTAAAAAATAAATTGATTCAATTTGTTGTTTCTTCACATTCTGTCTCCTATTATGAAAAAATTTAACACGTCATCTCTATTCCCCTATGCCATAAGTGTTACGCCTTACTTTTCCCCTATTTTTAAAAAAGTTTCATAAAAAAAGCTAATGACATAATAAATCATGTCATTAGCTTTCTTATCTCTATATTAAAGGTCTATTTTTATCTTTTCAACAGGGAGTAAAACCTATTTATTTTACACATTTATCCTTGTTGGTGAGATAAAGGGAGTGAAAACAACATCTATTTTCTATGCATTTTAAACTCTAAAAATAATTCGTTGTAGTAGCTTAACATTTCTTTCCCTAGATTATCATACACCTCTAACTTTTCAGTTAATGCTTCATCTGGATAGAAGCGCTTATCCTCTGCAACTTCATCCGGTAAATAATCAAGAGCCTTTTCGTTTGGCGTTGAATACCCTACATATTCAGCATTTCGAGCTGCGATTTCTGGGTCTAACATGAAATTCATAAACTGGTGAGCACCCTCAATATTTTTTGCTGTTTTAGGAATTACCATATTATCAAACCACAGGTTCGACCCTTCTTCTGGGACTACATAATCTAGATCTTCATTTTCACTCATAATCTCTGAAGCATCACCAGACCAAACTAAACCGACGGATGCCTCTTCGTTTGCTAGCAACATTTTAATTTCGTCTCCAACAATCGCTTTAACGTTGGGTGTTAACGTATCTAGTTTTTCTTTCGCTTCTCTTAAATGCGTTTTATTCGTGTCATTTAGCGAATAGGCTAAGCTGTTAAGTCCCATTCCTATCACTTCTCGTGCACCATCAGCTAACAGGATTTGATTTCTTAATTCTGGGTCCCATAAATCGTCCCAGCTCGTAATCTCCTTGCCATTTAGCATTTCTTTGTTATAAACAACACCTACTGTTCCCCAAAAGTAAGGAATAGAATATCTATTTCCTTCATCAAACGATAAGTTGAGGAAGCGTGGATTAATATGTTTTAAGTTAGGTAGCTGCTTATGTTCTACAGGAAGTAGTAAATCTTCTTCCTTCATTTTGCTAATCGCGTACTCTGATGGTACCGCAATATCAAACGTGGTGCCACCTTGTTCAATTTTTGTCATCATTGCCTCATTGGAATCAAACGTTTGGTAGATAACTTTAATCCCAGTCTCTTCCTCAAACTCATCAATAATTTCTGGATCAATATAATCACCCCAGTTATACACGGTCAAGGTATTACCTCCTGAATATCCCTGAGCAGAGTTTAACCGAGATACAACGTACATTAAGACGAGTGAAATGGCTACAATAACAACAAATGACCGCATTAATTGTTTCATTTCTCAACCCCGCCTCCTTTCGTACGAAGATTACGCTGGCTAACAAAATAGTAGCCTACTACTAAGAGCACAGTAAATAAGAAAATTAGCGTAGACAGTGCGTTAATCGTTAATGATACGCCGCGTCTTGCTAGTGAGTAAATTTCAACCGACAGTGTAGAAAATCCGTTGCCTGTTACAAAGAACGTAACTGCAAAATCATCTAACGAATAAGTCAGCGCTAAAAAGAATCCTGCAAAGATTCCCGGTGAAATAAACGGCAAAATAACTTTTGATAATACTTGAAAACGGCTCGCCCCTAAATCCCGTGCTGCATCAATTAGAGTTGGACTCATTTCTTGAAGCTTTGGAAGAATCATAATAACAACAATTGGAACACTAAAAGCAATGTGGGCCAGTAGAACAGATGTAAAGCCAAGCTTAATTCCAACAATCGTAAATAAAATAAGGAAAGAAGCTCCTATGATGACATCTGGGCTAACAATGAGAACATTGTTTAACGTCAGCAGCGTATTTTGAACTCTTCTTCTTTTCACATAAATAATTGCAAGCGCTCCAATAATCCCAAGAATTGTTGAAATTACGGATGAAAGCAAAGCAATAATAAGAGTGTTTAATACAATGATTAATAACCTTGTATCTTGAAAGACTTCTTTATACCATTGCAATGTAAAGCCTTCAAACTCTCTCATTGAACCACCGCTATTGAATGAATAATACATAAGGTAAAAGATTGGCGCATATAAAATGACAAAAACTAAAATTAAATATATATTGCTCCATTTCCATTTCTTCATCATTTTATAGTCCTCTCTTTCTAGTTCCAGTTGCAATCATCATAATTGCCATCGCAATAATTAAGAAGACCGCAATCGTCGCTCCCATTCCCCAGTCTTGTGTTACTAAGAAATGCTGCTCAATTGCAGTACCAAGCGTAATCACTCGGTTCCCGGCAATTAGACGAGTAATCATGAAGAGTGATAGCGCAGGAATAAAGACCGCTTGGCACCCTGACTTCACGCCATTTAATGTGAGTGGGAATATAACTCGACGGAATGTTGTCCATGAAGAAGCCCCTAGATCACGCGATGCATATATTAAAGAAGGGTTCAGTTCTTCTAGCGAGTTGAAAATTGGTAAAATCATAAATGGAATAAAGATATAAACAGATACAAAAACAAAACTAAAATCAGTAAATAATATTTGATGAGTGCCAAATCCTAAAAACTCACTAAAGCTGTTAATTGTTCCATACGTACCGAAAATCCCTAAAAACGCATATGCTTTTAGCAGTAAGTTAATCCAAGTTGGTAAAATAATCAACAACAGCCATAGTTGCTTATGTCTTGTTTTAGTTAACAAGTACGCTGTAGGATAAGCAATTAATAATGAAAATAGCGTAATTAAAAAAGCATACCAAAACGAGCTGAGTGTCATTTTTAAATAAACAGGTGTAAAAAACTTTTCGTAATTAGCTAAAGTGAACTCATTGTGAATATCAAAGAACGAGTAATAAACAACTAAGGCAATCGGTGCAATAACAAACAAAGCTATAAAAAGCAGATACGGTACTAAATAAATATTACGTGACTTAGTTTGCATGAGTCTCGTCACCATATGCTTCTAGCCTCTTATCAAACTCTTCCTCTGTTTCACCAAAGCGCATAACGTGAATTGCTTCAGGTTCAAAGTAAAGACCAATTTCTTCGTCTACTGTTGCTTTTTTTGTTGAATGCACAAGCCACTCGTTTCCATCCTTATCGTATCCACAAATTTCATAATGAACCCCTCTAAACAGCTGAGAGTCAACCTTCACTTGAATTTTACCTTTTTCTGGATCCGTAATTTCTAAGTCTTCCGGACGAATGACAATCTCTATTTTTTCATTTGGGTCGAAGCCTTTATCGACGCATTCAAAACGTTCACCCGCAAACTCTACAACAAAGTCCGCAACCATGCTTCCTGGAATAATATTTGACTCCCCAATGAAATCTGCTACAAAGCGATTAATTGGTTCATCATAAATATCTGTTGGTGCACCACTTTGCTGAATATGTCCTTTGTTTAATACAAAGATTTCATCAGACATCGCTAGTGCTTCTTCTTGGTCATGCGTAACAAAAATAAATGTAATACCTAATCGGCGCTGAAGTTCTCTTAGTTCATACTGCATTTCCGTACGCAGTTTTAAATCCAGTGCCGATAGCGGTTCATCAAGTAAAATGACCTCCGGTTGGTTTACAATTGCTCGAGCAATTGCCACGCGCTGGCGTTGCCCTCCAGACATCTCTTTAATTTCACGATTTTCATATCCTTCTAAATTAACGAATCGAAGTGCTTCACTCACTCGCTTTTTGACTTCTGTATTCTTTACTTTTTTTATTCGTAATCCAAATGCAATGTTTTCAAATACATTAAGGTGCGGAAACAATGCATAATCCTGAAACACAGTATTTACTTGACGTTTGTTAGCCGGCACGGAATTAATTTTCTTACCGTTGAAATAGATATCTCCGCTTGAAGCCTCTGTAAACCCTGCAATTAAGCGTAAGATAGTCGTTTTACCACACCCTGATGGACCTAGTAGCGTATAAAACTTTCCTCTTTCAATTTCAAAGCTTACATTATCAAGCACTATTGAATCGTTGTCGTATTGCTTTGTTACATTTTCAAAGCGAATAATCGCTTGATTATCGTTCATTTCAATCGTCTCTCCTCTTAATCTCTTTATAAATATGATTCTGTCGCTACTACAATAAGCTCGGTGACGCCGTCATAGGCATTGAACATTTTATGCTCTTCAGCAGCTTGGAAGTAAATCGTTTCTCCTTCTTTCGCTTCATACGTTCGCTGACCAATTTGAACAATAACAGCTCCTTTTAGCACATAGCCAAAGGTTTCAGATAAGGAAGGCTCAAATTCTTTAAATTCACCTTTTTTTTCTAAAATTAAGCGAATAGGTTCCATTTCTTTTTCATTCGATTCATGAACTAACCATTCAATGTGATAGCCTTTTTCTTCATCACAATAATTGGTGTAGTCTTCTTTTTTATATACAACTTTTTGCACCGTTGTATCTTGATCAAAAAACTCGTTTGGTTGGCAGCCCAACACTTCTAAAATACTAAAAAACGTTTCAAGAGAAGGAGAACTTAAATCTCGCTCTAACTGTGAAATATAACCTTTGCTAAGGTCAGTCCGTTCTCCAAGCTCTTCTTGCGTTAATCCTTTTTTTAAACGTAAGTTTTTAATCTTCTTACCTATCTCCATTTATTTAAACCTCAACATGTTTAAAATAAGTAAACTTCCAGTAAATAAAGTTTTGTAACACTTAACTTAAAGTTTACTTTCAACTCGTATTATTATACATGTTTTAAAGCTGAGCACAAGGAGTTTTTTGCAATTATGGCACTTAAAAATTTCCATTTACTTGGATTAAAAAAAGCATCGCTTAAACGATGCTTTATTCCACTTCTTCAATTTCCTCTCTTATATTTTCTTTGTCTAAATTAGCATTGCGAAAACGCTGAGTATCATCTAAGTCCAATTCCAAAAACGTTTTTTCTTCTAGGATTACCTTTACATCTTGAACTGTTACATCTAAAACATGACCACCTGCCGTTTTATGTTCATCAATAAAATGGAAGTGGTATCCTGGAATTCCTACACCTGCTACATAATTTGGCGTAAAAAAACCTACCATTGTTCCTTTTACATCTTCCAGTTCAAAAACAGGTTGGCTTTCAGCGACTTCCGTCATTGGTGGATATGGCTTTCTTTGTTTCGCTACCGTTCTTGTTTTTACTTGTTTAAAAACTCCTTCTATCTTAATTGCATAAAAGACGTTTTCACTATTCATTTGAGCTTCTAGCTGTTGCTCAAGCTCTTTCTGAGCTAACACATCATCTAAAATCATTTCTGTTTGGCCTTTAAAATACGTCATCACGGCAAATGGAAGCACGTCTTTTGCTTCTACCTCTACCGCTTTTCCTTCTCTTAAATGATAAAAACCCCCATCTACCGCTAGCATTTCACCATCTAACGCCTGAAATGTTCCCAGGCCAAAATCTCCTTTTTGAGAAAGCTCTTCTTTTGTCATTGTTCCATCATAAACACCTTCTAGCAATGCTACCATCGTAGATTTTTGATAAATAATAGAGCTCATCGATCTTTTCTCCTTTCCCTACGGATACTTATTGATATAGAAAGTATTCCCTCTGAAGAGAAGTCGAAACGAATGATTCAGCTAAAAAAGCGGCTCATAATAAGTGTGTTGTAATAATGACCATCAGATAGACGCTTATGCTTCTTTAAAATTCCTTCTATTTCAAACTCATACTTTTTGTAAACATATATAGCACTTTTATTCGTTTCAATGACCTTTAACGTCATCTTAACAAGACCTTGATGATGAGCCCAAAGAATCGATTGACTTAGTAATGCCTGACCTATTTTTAATCCCCAAAACTCTTTTATGACACCTACTCCAAATTCGACTTGATGTTTGAGACGCTTCAGATGACTGCCTTCACACCTAGAAAAACCAACAAGGTTCCCTTCTACTTCCGCGACGAGAAATAAATGGTTGGGTATAGACGTGTCCAGCAAAATTAACTCCTTAAATTCCCCTTCATCAATCAGGCCTTCTCCTTGTACACGATCGAAATGTTCTGTTTCACCATCAATTTGTAACCGCAATTCAGCAAGTGCAGGTGCATCACTGACTTTAGCAGGTCGAATAGTATACTCCGTTCCGTTAACTTGAAATATTTTTGGTTTTATCATGGATCCTCTCTCCCCTTTTACTCCATTAGAAAACGAGCCTCTTTTTATTATAAGGCTCGTTTTGGAAAAGATATTTTTATTTCTGTAATTGAGAGTAGTGCTTAATTATTTCTTGAGTTAAATCATCGTTTTCATGTAAGTCGCTCACTTTACTTAGCACATACAAAATACCGTGTTCTTCAAGCATTGTCTGTAGCTGAACAGCTTCTTCATCTTCTGAAGGATTAAACAGCAATGCTGCAGCGATTGCCTTTGCTAAGTTTGCATATGGCAAACCTGCTTGTTTTGCTTCTACAGCTGGACGAACTAATCGATCTTGAGAGCCTAGCTTACGAATAGGTGAACGCCCTACACGATTAACAGAGTCGTTTAAATAAGCATTTTTGAAGCGCTCAATAATCTTCTTAATGTATGCCTCATGTTCACCTTTATCAAGACCATACCTTTGAACAAGATACGCACCTGTTTCTTTCAACGTCTTTTGTACCTGTTCATAAATCTCAGCATCCTCTAATGTCTGATGAATTGTTTCTTTTCCTTGCAAGTACCCTAAGTAGGCAATTACGGCGTGTCCTGTATTAACCGTAAAAAGCTTACGTTCGATAAATGGCGCTAAGTCCGGAACAATTTTCATTCCTTCAACTGTTGGAATATCTTCTGTTGTCTCTACTACCCACTCATAATATGGCTCAACCAATACATCAATAGAGTCTGGATTCGATTGAATTGGTACAATACGATCGACTGCTGAGTTAAAGAATGATACTTTTTTAGAAAGCTCTTCTTTTGTTTCTTCATCTAGGTTTTCTAGAATATAACCTTTTAGTAATTCCGTTGCCGAGATTTGATTTTCACATGCAATAACGTACACTTTCTCATCGTTTTCCTTGACGCGAGCTGCTAAGCCTTTTGCAATCAACGGCGCAATACGAGGTAAAATTGTTGGTCCGATAGCTGTTGTGATATAGGTAGCTGTTTTTAAAGCGTCCAATACTTCTTCCTCTTGCGTCATATTATTTAAGCCAGACACATTATTCACTTCAATCACTTCGGCATTTTCTGCTGCGGTTTTCACATGGTACCCTTTACCTTCATTGAGTTTATCAATAACTGTTTGCGCAATATCAACAAACGTAACGTGGTATCCCGACTGAGCAAATAGTGAACCGATAAACCCTCTTCCAATATTACCTGCGCCAAAATGTACAACTGTTTTCACACTTATCATTCCTTTATTAAATTATTTTGTAAGTATTCATAAAATGTATCTTCCAGTTTTTTTCGAATCATCTCTTCATTAGACGAAGAAAAAATCATCATCGCTTCTTTATCTTCAATCAAGTTTGTACTAATTAAGCTTAAAACCTCTTGCTCGCGGATGGTAAGATTTTCTGGCGCCAACATCAGCAGTAGGTTTCGGACTTCCATCATCTTTCCATCCATTCCTTTTACCTGACACGGATAGTGTAAATGAGAGATTTGAAACAATAGTTTTCCTACTCCTTCATGACGACAGTGAAAAAGAGCCATGCTTGTTTCTGGAATACCAAGTCCCCCTTTTTCTTCTCTTTCCTTGAGTTTTTGGACAATAGCTTCTTTATTTGAAACCAAAGCTTCGCGTTCAGCAGCCGCAACCATACGAGCAATGATTCGTTCATGGTCTATCTCCGAACTTTCTCGGTAAATTCTTAGATTGTCAAAAATTGAATCAATACTTGTATACACTTCTTTTATTTCTTTCATTATTTGTTGAAAAGGCGGCCTACTAGTTGGAATTGAAGTAGCGGTTATATTGCTTTTTGCTGAATATCGGTTCTTTTGTGTTAACTCCTCCACATTTTTTTGAAGAAAGGTCCGAATAGAATTAATGTCTTCATCGCTAAGCAGCGGATTAACTAAGATGTATTCACATGCTAAAAATGGTAAACGAACGGTTGAAATAATAAGATCGTACCTCTCTGTATTCGTTTCATGAATTTCTTTAATTGATTTCACATCAACAGAATCAATTTCAATAAATTCTTTTTTTATCCGACTCGCTAGCATCTTAGATGTACCGATGCCTGTTGGACATACAACTAAAGCTTTAATTACCACATTTTCCTCTCGCACAACTAAAGCAGAACCAAAGTGGAGAACCACATATGCAATTTCATCATCTGAAAAAGATAACTCTTTAAACTCTTTTTCCATGCTGTTTCTTACTGCCATAAACAGCAGCGGATACTTCTTTTTTATCTCTTCTGTTAAAGGATTGAATGCTTCTAGGTGCTGTTGAATGCGAAATATAGATGGTTCCATATGTGCCAACAAGCCTTGAAATAGTGAAAAGTCGTTTGTTAAATCAATGTGTAGCTGAGTAGAAACATCTTGAATAACTCGCTTAATAATGCGTCCTAAAACTAGACTATCGTAATCCACTGCGTTGGCTACTTGAAACTTTGATGCTCGCAATACAACAGCTAAGAATGTAATATCATTGGGGTTAATGCTGAGAGAAAACTGTGCTTCGAGCTCTTGACACACACTTTTGATTAATTTGTACTCATTTGACGCTTCATTAATTAACATCGATTCTTCTAACTGAAAGCCCTTCTCAGACCTTTGTAGCATGATGCATATATGAATCATTAACCCCATATAATCGCTATCCGCTAACCTAGAATGACCTTTATTTATTTTCAAATTAACAATGCGATCTACCTCTGCCAAATAAGCAGTATTAAAATAATATAAAGCCTTTTCCTGCTTTGACTGATTATTTTCAAGTAAAAAAAGCTGTTCGATTAGCTCTTCTCCAAAATAAACAAGAAAGTAATTAGCAAGCGCTTTTCGTTTATTGATTTCAGTTGAAACGACCTCTAGCCCTACTCCTCTTCTTCGAACAAGGGTTATACTGTAATGTTCAAGCCAATCTGTTAATTCATCCAAGTACGAGGTTAAGGTAGTGATGCTAACACCTAAGTCTTTAGCTAGCGTTTGGAGCTTAAAAGATGCTTCTTCCAATAGCTTAATAACCAATAGTAGCTTACGTTCTTTCGGAGACTGATCGGTAGGTTGAACTTTCATAAGTTCTTGGATCAACTTGAAAATCTGTTCATCCTTACCGCTAATTATTAATCCTTCATCTTGTGTACGAACTAATTGCAAATTAAATTGCTTCAGTAAGGATTCAATTGCTTTCAAATCCCGATGTACTGTTCTAGCACTTACCTTCAAAAAACTAGCAATGGATAAAGCCGTATGTTTTTCTGACGTTTTAATGATTAACTCAATAATGGTCTTTTCCCTGGACGTAATAAACACATGCATCAACTCATTTCTTATCTAAAGAAATCAACGCCTTTCAAAAAGAACGAATAGAAAGGCACTTCACATGCCTTTCTACTCTTTTACTTCTTTAGTTCAGCTCACCTTGAATAATTGCTTTAAGTTCTTTAGCTGATTTAGCTTGAACCATTTTTTCAATGTTATCCATGTCAGAACATGTTACTGCGATACCTGATAGAATTTCGAGGTGCGTACCATCTTTACCAGCAATACCAAAGATTAAACGTACTTTTTCACCATCAAAATCAACGCCATTTGGAACTTGTAGCACAGTGAATCCCGATTTTAATACGTTCTTTTTCGCTTCTTCTGTACCATGTGGAATAGCAACATCATTTCCCATATACGTAGACGTCATATTGTCACGCTCAATCATGGCTTCAATGTAGCTTTCTTCCACATAACCACCTTTTACAAGCACTTCCCCTGCAAATCGAATCGCTTCTTCTTTGTTGTTAAACTCTTGATTAAGGAAGATATTCTCTTCTCGCAGTAAGCTATCATCTTCTTGACTTGATTCCACTACTTCCTCCACTTCAGGAGCTCGCCCTTCCGCTGAAGAATCATCTTTAAGCTTATTAATAAGCTTGTCATATTCAGGGCTAGATAAGAAATTATCTACTGAAATATGATATGCTTCTGGAATTTTATTTTGAGCACGTGGAGTAAGCTCTTCTTGTGTAATAACAATTTGAGCATCACTCGGAATATTGCTGATTGCTGTATTTGTAACAAAGATATCTAAACCGGCTTCTTTTACTTTTTTACGAAGTAATGATGCTCCCATTGCACTTGATCCCATTCCAGCGTCACAAGCGAATACAATCTTGTTAACACCTTGTGGTAAAGCTGCTTTATTTGTCACAATTGAACCAGCAACCGAACTCTTTTTACCTTTCATCTCTTGCATCTTGCGCGTTGCCTCATCTAAATCTTCTGTTTGCTTACCTGTTTTTAGGATAAACGCTGAAACAATAAACGATACGACTGTCGCTACCAGAACCCCTGCGATGTTTGCGATGTAGCTTCCTGCATTACCTGGCGTTGCAGCTAAAATAGCTAAGATACTACCCGGAGATGCAACTGCTTGAAGACCTCCACCTAGCAGTACAAGCGTGAATACACCGCTCATACCTCCTAAAATTGTCGCAATAATAAGCATTGGACGCATTAACACATACGGGAAGTAAATTTCGTGAATACCTCCAATAAAGTGAATAACTGCTGCACCTGGAGCAGACTGCTTCGCTGTTCCACGCCCAAAGAACCAATAAGCTAACAGTACGCCTAGACCAGGGCCTGGATTTGCTTCAAGAAGTAGCAAGACAGACTGGCCAGTAGTACGAATTTGCTCTGCACCAATTGGCGATAAGATTCCATGATTAATTGCATTATTTAAGAATAGAATTTTTGCTGGTTCAATTAAAATGCTTGTTAGTGGAAGTAATCCAGCACCTACTAACCAATCTACACCAACAATTAGCGCTTGGGTAAACGCATCTACTGCAGGACTAATACCTAAGAAAGCTAAAATGGCTAATACGCCACCTAAAATACCTGCCGAAAAATTGTTTACAAGCATTTCAAAGCCTGTTTTAATTTTACCGTCAATTAACTGATCAAATTTCTTAATAACATACCCACCAAGTGGACCCACAATCATCGCTCCAAGGAACATTGGAATATCTGCTCCAACAATAACTCCCATTGTAGCAATGGCACCAACAACTGCACCGCGCTGGTCATGAACAAGCTTACCACCAGTATAACCAATCAAAAGGGGCAATAAGTACGTAACCATTGGTCCAACAAGCTTAGCAAGCTCTTCATTTGGAAAAAAGCCTTTCTCAATAAATAGTGCCGTAATTAGACCCCAGGCAATAAATGCCCCGATATTTGGCATTACCATTGAGCTTAAAAAGTTACCAAACTTTTGAACGCCTAATTTTATATTTGATTGAGCCATGTGCTCTCTTCCTTTCCATATCATAATTACACTTATAATGTTAGGATATGAACCGCTTACATTCAATGAAGAAGAAAGCTAACTTTGTCACATCCCCTCAAGACAAAGGTATATTTATGTATATAGACTGTGAAACGGCGCGCATTGGCATACATATATCTTAAACCCAAAGAGCTGCTAAAACAGTTCTTTTAGCTCTTGAAACGTACCAATTGTATAATCAGGCGCTTCAACTTCGCCAAATCCATACGATGCGTAGACAAATGGAATACCCGCATACTGAGCTGCTTGAAAATCTCCTTGTGTGTCTCCTACATACACAGGACTTTTTAATTTATTACGCTTCATGATGAGCTTAATGTTCTCACCTTTTGATAAACCTGTGCGCCCAGGATTTTCAAAGTCAATAAAATGTGCATCTAGCTTATGATAGTTATAAAAAGCTTCAATATAGCCTGCTTGGCAATTGCTCACAATATACAATTTATATTTTTTAGAGAGCTCTTTTAGCGTTTCTTCTACTTGTGGATACAGATTACCACCGTGTTTTTCCAAATAAGTATTCTCTACTTCACAACACTCCGCTAGAATCTGTTTTTGCTTTTGTTCATCTAATTCTGGGAATAGTTTTTGAGCAATTTCTTGAAATGGAAGACCCATGGTTTGTTCAAAGGCTCTTTCTGTTACTTCTCTTTCAACATAATTGCTCTTCTTAATGACTTCGTTCCAAGCGATAGCTACTGTTCCAATTGAATTCCAGAGCGTTCCGTCTAAGTCAAAGATTATACTATCCATCTAGTCACCCCCTTTAGTTCGTCTTACCGTCATTATAAACATAAAGAAGAGTTTGGGACATAACAAAATGATTGCCTCTAAAAGACGAACACTAGCTGTTCCCATCCCTTTGATTTGTCTCAACACATTCGTTCCATTGCGCTGCGGGATCTCCGTTTTCCCTCTCTTTCCCGCAGGAGTCGAGTGTCCTACGCTCCATTCCACCCTGTTTCCAACATTGTTTTCACAATCAACCAAAAAACCTGAACGATTAAAAGTTATGAACTCTCAATCGTTCAGGTATAGTAGAGGCTGAACTACTTATGTCTCAGTCTCTTTACCAAAATCTATAGCACACTAGTATAAAACCTTACCTAAAAAACAGCCTTTTCATAACTATTAGACGGAAATTCCCACTAGAAGTTAGTCGACTACAATATAAGTTGCTTTGACAGGACCGTGTACACCAACAATCAGGTTCATCTCAATATCAGCACTATTGCTTGGTCCAGTAATAAAGCTCACATAAGAAGGCACGTCTTCACCTTGGGTCTGCATTTTATGAATAAGCGTAGCTGCTTGGGTCATTCGAGGTACCAGCGTACTCTTGGGAATAATCGCAACAAACGTTTTCGGTAGCAAACTAATTGATCTGCCGTGATCTTTATTATGAAAGAGCGTTACCGTTCCTGACTCTGCAAGCGTGACATCGCTAAACACCAGACCTACGTCAGCTACTTCTGCAATTTGTTGATTTACCTTACCCTTCTCAGCCTCCCAAATATGGACATGAAGATCTTCAGCATTTCTATCAAAAAAGTCCATTAACCCGTATTCCTCATGTCGCAAGTCGTTTGAAGTAATCAACGACTTCCCATTATAGCCTTTAATTGTTTCCGCAAGAACGCCAAGCAACCCTTCACGGCCTGTTCGCTTAAACGTTGTGTGAATAACTTTACAATGCTCTTGTAAAATATCGACAAGCTCATCCTGTGTCTTATCTTTAAATACGTCATGCTGTGGTGTAACGCTCCAGTCTGGGCGCTGTACACCTTCGACTCTTCTTTCTCTACCTAAAGTAGTAGCTAATTTATCTAAAAAAGCCTCTCTATTCTGTATCATTATGACTCCCCCTCCTTCTGTCGTTGCTTAAACCAAGCACGGAACGACTGACCTTCAGGAGCATAGAAATTACGTACACTCGTCCAATCTTTCAATGGGCCCGGTCCATTTTCAATCATGCCCTCTTTTGTCCATGGTCTAAGAGCAGGCTTAGCGAGATTTGCACTTAAGTTATAAAGAGATGGGTTTGCTGACCACTTCGCAAATCCCTTCATCATGAGCTTTTCAGCCATAGGTGCTTTATTTTCTCGTTCCACAATGATTTGACGATGGCGAACCAAATGCTCGTGCAGTGGGATTTTAACAGGACATGCCTCTGAGCACGCTGCACATAGCGTCGATGCATATGGAAGCTCTTTATGATCATCATAGCCTTCTAAAAGCGGCGTAATGACTGCACCAATCGGTCCTGGGTAAATTGAGTTATAAGCATGCCCTCCGATATGACGATAAACAGGACATGCGTTAATACAGGCTGCACAGCGAATACAGTGAAGTGCTGATTGAAATTCTGTTCCTAAAATTTTCGAGCGACCATTGTCTACAATAACTAGATGAAATTCATCTGGACCATCTACTTCTTCATCAAGCCTTGTCCCTGTAATAGCAGTGATATAGCTCGTTAGCTTTTGTCCAACCGCTGCTCGCGTTAGCAAACTAACAAGTATCTCCATCTCTTCCCAAGTTGGAACAATTCTTTCCATTCCCATTACTGTAATAACAGTGTCCGGGAGGCTTGTGACCATTTCTGCGTTTCCCTCGTTGGTAACAAGCGTGATAGCACCTGATTCTGCAATAGCAAAATTACATCCTGTAACCCCCACATCAGCCGCTAAAAAATCTTGACGAAGTTGTTCTCGCGCGAACGCTGCTAGCTCTTCCGGGGTATCTGAGCCATCATATCCTTTTTTATTAGCAAACGTTTCTCGTATTTGCCCTTTATTTTTATGAAGAGCAGGAGCTACGATGTGGGAAGGTGGATCTTCATCCAATTGTAAAATCCATTCGCCCAAATCAGATTCAACAACTTCAGCACCTACTTCTTCGAGCGCTTTATTTAAACCGATTTCTTCCGTTACCATCGATTTTGATTTAACAACTTTTTTCGCTTCCTTCTTTTTTATCACACTTTTAACATACTCATTTGCTTCTTCTGCTGTTTCTGCAAAAAAGACATTTCCTCCTCGTCTAGCTACTTGCTCGCTTAGTTGCTGCAAATAGTAGTCTAGATTCTCTAATGTATGCGTGCGAATTTCAGAACCTAGCTGTCTCCAATCTTCCCAGTTTCCCAATGCTTCTGCCTGACTCAATCGCCCATTTCGAAGTCTTCCTTGAGCGGAGGAAACAGCTTGCCTCATGAAATCATCTGCAATTCCTTTTTGAATTCGTTCTTTGTATGGAATTTCACCAATTTTGACGCTCATCTCCATTCCTCCGTTTCTTAATGAGTGTTTAAAATCTCCGTAATATGAACGACTTTAACTTCTTTTCCTTCACGACTCATGCGACCGCCAATATTCATTAAGCATCCCATATCAGCGCCCACTAAATACTCTGCTTCCGTTTCTGATACGTGGCGTGACTTTTCACTGACCATCTCTTGTGAAATAACAGAGTTTTTCACAGCAAACGTACCACCAAACCCACAGCAATCTTCTTCACAAGGTAAGTCAACTAATTCTACACCTTTTACATTTCTCAACAGTACTTTAGGCTGTTCCTTTACTCCTAACAGTCGTTTCATATGACAGGAAGAATGAAACGTGACTTTTCCTTTAAACGAAGAATCTAAATCTGTAACGTTTAATACATCTACAAGAAATTCAGTAATCTCATAGCACTTAGCTGCAAAAGCTTCTGCTTCTTTCTCCCATTCTACATCTCCTTTGAACACAGCCGGATACTCTTTCAACATGCTAATGCATGATCCTGATGGTCCAACTATATATTCAGAATGACGAAAAGCTTTCATCATTTGCTTCATTGACTGCTTTGCTTCCTGTAAGTATCCGCTGTTATACGCTGGTTGGCCACAGCACGTTTGCTCCATAGGGTAATCAACTGTACAGCCGCATCGTTCCAGGATTTCAAGCGTATCTTTAGCGACATTGGCAAAAAGAATATCACTTAGGCATGTACTAAATAAGGAAACTTTCATACTTGCTCACCTCTCAGAAATTTGGTAAACAGCCCGTTACATCATTCAATATATGTAAAGAGACGGCTTTGAACATTTTGCAAATGCTCAAGCATCGCTTCACTCGCCTCATTCGGCTGTCTATTTTTAATAGCTTCAAAGATTCTTCGATGCTCTACTTTTAAATCTTCCACTGTATTACCTGAATATAAGAATACTTTTCTCGTTTCTTGAATCGTCTCAGAGATCAACGACGACACGCTGCTCATTAAATTAATAAGTAATTTATTATGTGTCGCATTCGCAATGGCCAAGTGGAAGTCTAAATCAGCGCTTGATGCTAACTCTTCATTCCCACTTGCATTCTCCATTACAATCAATGCTTTCTCAAGCGCTAATAGGTCCTCTTCTTCGTGCACCGCTGCTGCTTGAGCTACCGTACCTAGCTCTAAAATTTCACGAACTTTGTAAAGTTCCTTAATATCTTCAATCTTCATTAAAAAAGCAATGTTAACAGGCAACTGGAATTTAGAAGGATCGAAGTTATTTACAAATGTACCTTCTCCATGCCTCGCTACTACTAGCCCCATTGTACGTAAGCCACTTAAAGCCTCGCGAATAGTTGACGTCCCTACATCAAAGCTTTTTGCTAACTTTTCAACAGACTCTAATTTATCACCGGGCTTTAGATCTCCCGCTTTAATTAATTCAATTAGTGTTTCAGCTACTTCCTCATATGCTTTTTTTCCACGAACACGTTTATAGTTCATTTCATTCAACTCCCATCTATCTCTCTATTATATAGATTTACTTATAAGAGAATACAATGGGAACCCTGCTTTTCTTATTTAAAAAACATTTAAAAAGAGAAACCCCGCTATACCCGCTAATACTACATATACAACTGCTGTTCCTAACGTTTTGCGAATAATTTCCCCCTCTTTACCAGATAAACCAACAACAGCACTAGCAGCCACCACATTGTGAACACAAATCATATTTCCCGCTGCAGCACCAATGAGCTGAACTGCTAAAACAGTGTTTAAGTTTAAGCCAATTGCTTGGGCAACATTATATTGGATTGGTGAAAAGGTTAATGTGGATACCGTTGCACTCCCAGTAATGAACGCCCCAAGTTTTCCAAGGAATGGCGCTACAAAAATCCAGACTGCCCCCAAAGAACTCGCTAATGATTCTGCAATATATTCTGGCATGCTATTTAAATTGTTTAGATTCAGTCCGGAATTAACAAACACCTGTACCATCGCAAGCGTTGCAATGAGTGAAATCGCTGTGATTTTCATTGTACCTAGTGACTCTTTTGATGCTTGCAAAAATGTTTTATAAGACTTTCTTTGAATAAGAAAAGCAAACACAGCTGCCAAAGTTAGAATCGTTCCTGGAGAATATAAAAACTCCCACTTAGAAACAATACCTTGTACTCCTAAAATATCCGTCCAGGTTAAGTCAATAGCAGTTAACGCAAATTGCTTAAGTCCTGGGATAACTCTAGTCAACAGCAATAAGACTACAACGATAATATACGGTGCCCATGCTGTTAAAATGCCCATTTCCGCTTTATCTTCCGCTATCTTGAAATCTTTCCTCATTACCTTTTTCCATTCTCCTTTAGGTAATAAGATTCCTCTCTTTGCTGTCAAAGTTGCTACAATTAACGTAATAAGAGAGGCTAAAATGGAGACAAATTCATGCCCAAAGAAATTAGCAATCAGAAATGCGCTTCCCGTATATACAATTCCAATGAGGAACGTCCATGGAAACATTTGCAGCGCATCTTTTATACCACTGCGACTAAATGTGGTTAATACAACCATTAAAATAAATGGAATAAAGACACCCGCCAATAAGTCTAAACTTGTGACTTGCACCGCAATTTCTTTAAAGAAATTAATATCTGCGCTTGGAATATTACTGAGTCCGACTGCTACTGGCGTCCCCACTGCTCCAAACATAACGGCTGTACTATCAGCAATTAGCGCAATGGTGGCGGCTACCAGTGGTTGAAAACCCAGAGCCAATAATAGCGGGCCTGTCACCATCGCCGGTGTCCCAAAACCAGCGGCTCCTTCAATAAGTGAGCCAAATAAAAAAGCTACAATAACTACTTGGACACGCATATCAGCTGAAATGCTTTGAAAGCCTTGATTGATTCGAACAACTCCACCCGTATTTCGAAGGGTATTCAACAATACCAATGCACCGAATAAAATCCACAAAATCGTAAATGTTTTATGTATTCCTTGAAAAATTGATGCTAAAATTACTTTCCCTTCCATCCCCCAGATAGTAAGCGCTAACAATATGACGATAATTGAACTCAATGCCATTCCTTTAGCAGCTGACATCCTTAGAACTACAAGAAACAAAAATGGCGCAATGATTGCACTTAGCGCAATGAACAATAACATATAAACCCTTCCCCCTAGTTGACTTATATTATTAAGCGCTCATATCTAATAAGGTCATCTGATGACCTTATTAATATAGTTACATAAATTTCATAAATAGACAATGGGGAATTTTGCATTTTTATCATAAAAGCAAGTTTAGCAGTAATTTTTATTCGTTTATCATTTTTTAACGAGTATCTATTTTCATTACTTCACCTTTTGAAAAGAGGTAAGAAGAATTTCCTATCCAGAAGAGTGCAACAGCTATATGAAATAAAATTTAAAACCAGGCAAATACCTCCATTCTCAACCTCCCTCTATAAATGTTGATTTATCAACGGTTTGAGCCGTTGGTGGGGTGTCAAAAAAATATTTTTCG
>NZ_JBXDLD010000057.1:0-45458 GCF_056820425.1 Priestia sp. KCTC 13724
TTAACCAAATTAGAAAAGCGAAGGCGACTAATTAGGAGCCATAGCTAGACAGTAAACTTAGTACTCAGCAAAATGTTATCTAGTTTTGAGAGAATAAAAACTTAAAAAGAGTCTTGATTTCTTTCAAAAATATTGTATAATGTAATATGTCTGGTGGCGATAGCAGAGAGGTCACACCCGTTCCCATGCCGAACACGGAAGTTAAGTTCTCTAGCGCCGATGGTAGTTGGGACTTTGTCCCTGTGAGAGTAGGACGTTGCCAGGCTGTTATATCAATGGAGGATTAGCTCAGCTGGGAGAGCACCTGCCTTACAAGCAGGGGGTCGGCGGTTCGATCCCGTCATCCTCCACCATGAATATGTTGCCGGTGTAGCTCAACTGGTAGAGCAACTGACTTGTAATCAGTAGGTTGGGGGTTCAAGTCCTCTTGCCGGCACCACTTTCGAGCCATTAGCTCAGTTGGTAGAGCATCTGACTTTTAATCAGAGGGTCGAAGGTTCGAGTCCTTCATGGCTCACCATTTTAAATACACACATGCGGGTGTGGCGGAATTGGCAGACGCGCTAGACTTAGGATCTAGTGTCTTTACGACGTGGGGGTTCAAGTCCCTTCACCCGCACCATTTAATTTCATAATGCGCGGAAGTAGTTCAGTGGTAGAACACCACCTTGCCAAGGTGGGGGTCGCGAGTTCGAACCTCGTCTTCCGCTCCACAAATAAGTCCTGCCGGGGTGGTGGAATTGGCAGACACACAGGACTTAAAATCCTGCGGTAGGTGACTACCGTGCCGGTTCAAGTCCGGCCCTCGGCACCATTTTAATAAGCGCCCGTAGCTCAATTGGATAGAGCGTTTGACTACGGATCAAAAGGTTAGGGGTTCGACTCCTCTCGGGCGCGCCATAAACGGGAAGTAGCTCAGCTTGGTAGAGCACTTGGTTTGGGACCAAGGGGTCGCAGGTTCGAATCCTGTCTTCCCGACCATTTCTGGGGCCTTAGCTCAGCTGGGAGAGCGCCTGCCTTGCACGCAGGAGGTCAGCGGTTCGATCCCGCTAGGCTCCACCAATTTAATACATTTATGATAATATGGCGGTGTAGCTCAGCTGGCTAGAGCGTACGGTTCATACCCGTGAGGTCGGGGGTTCGATCCCCTCCGCCGCTACCATATATAATATACGGAGGAATACCCAAGTCCGGCTGAAGGGATCGGTCTTGAAAACCGACAGGGGTGTTAAAGCCCGCGGGGGTTCGAATCCCTCTTCCTCCGCCATTATATTATTATCAAATTATCGCGGGGTGGAGCAGTCTGGTAGCTCGTCGGGCTCATAACCCGAAGGTCGCAGGTTCAAATCCTGTCCCCGCAACCAAAGTGGTCCCGTGGTGTAGCGGTTAACATGCCTGCCTGTCACGCAGGAGATCGCGGGTTCGATTCCCGTCGGGACCGCCATTATAAAAAGGCTCGGTAGCTCAGTTGGTAGAGCAAAGGACTGAAAATCCTTGTGTCGGCGGTTCGATTCCGTCCCGAGCCATCATCTATATGGCGATTGTGGCGAAGTGGTTAACGCATCGGATTGTGGTTCCGACATTCGTGGGTTCGATTCCCATCAGTCGCCCCATATAATTAAGCGGGTGTAGTTTAATGGTAAAACCTCAGCCTTCCAAGCTGATGTCGTGAGTTCGATTCTCATCACCCGCTCCATAATGGGCCTATAGCTCAGCTGGTTAGAGCGCACGCCTGATAAGCGTGAGGTCGGTGGTTCGAGTCCACTTAGGCCCACCATTTATTATTCCACAGTAGCTCAGTGGTAGAGCAATCGGCTGTTAACCGATCGGTCGTAGGTTCGAGTCCTACCTGTGGAGCCATTATATTGGGGAAGTACTCAAGAGGCTGAAGAGGCGCCCCTGCTAAGGGTGTAGGTCGCGTAAGCGGCGCGAGGGTTCAAATCCCTCCTTCTCCGCCAGTCAATTTTAATAATGGCCCGTTGGTCAAGTGGTTAAGACACCGCCCTTTCACGGCGGTAACACGGGTTCGAATCCCGTACGGGTCATATCTAAAAAGGTTTGCATTTATGCAAACCTTTTTTATTTATTTGAAAACCGTCTAATAAATAGATGGTTTTTTTATTTTCGTAAAAATATTCAGAAAAGAAGGGAAAAACAGCTGCTTTATGGAATGCAAATTAGATAATAGAAATGATAGAAAGGTTTATTTACTAGGTTAATTGTTATCAAGGAGGGGTATTTTTGAATTCGACTGTTCAACCTACTGATTTTGACATCCATCTTTATCACGAAGGAAATTTATTTCATAGTTATAAGCTTTTTGGGGCACATAAGTTAACAATAAACAGCACAGAGGGAGTACGTTTTTCTGTCTGGGCTC
This sequence comes from Priestia sp. KCTC 13724, assembly GCF_056820425.1. Classification (NCBI taxonomy): domain Bacteria; kingdom Bacillati; phylum Bacillota; class Bacilli; order Caryophanales; family Bacillaceae; genus Priestia; species Priestia sp. KCTC 13724. Next base: position 2,381 of record NZ_JBXDLD010000057.1, read on the forward strand.
CTAATGCTTCTGCAGTAAGTATTGTGGGTGATTTTAATGAATGGAACGGTTTGAATCACCGGCTAGAGCGATTAAATTCTGAAGGGGTATGGACAATATTCATTCCGTATCTTGAAGAGAATATGATTTATAAATATGAAATTACAACTCGTGATGGAACAAAACTACTAAAAGCTGATCCTTATGCTTTTCATAGTGAAGTAAGACCCGATACTGCTTCTAAAATTTATTATTTAGAAGGGTACAAGTGGGGAGATCAGTATTGGAAACGTAAGAAGAAACAACAAACTATTTATGAAAAGCCTATGTGTATTTACGAATTACATGCTGGTTCATGGAAAGTTCATGAGGATGGTGAACTATATACGTATCGTGAGTTAGCTGAAGAGTTAATTCCTTATGTAATAGAACAAGGGTTTACTCATATCGAACTATTACCTCTAGTTGAGCATCCGCTCGATAAATCTTGGGGGTACCAAGGAACTGGTTATTTTTCTGCAACCAGTCGATACGGTTCACCACATGATTTAATGTATTTTATTGACCAGTGTCATCAAAGCAGCATAGGTGTTCTTTTAGATTGGGTTCCGGGGCATTTTTGTAAAGATGCGCATGGATTATATATGTTTGATGGTTCACCCACGTATGAATATAAGAACGAATTAGATCGCGAAAACTATACATGGGGCACGGCTAATTTTGACTTAGGTAAACCGGAAGTACAAAGTTTCTTAATATCAAATGCACTTTTTTGGTTAGAATACTTTCACATTGATGGTTTTAGAGTCGATGCTGTTGCTAATATGTTATATTGGCCAAATTCTCATGAATTGGTTGAGAATCAATATGCTGTTCAATTCTTAAGAAAGCTGAATGAGGCGGTTTTTGCTTATGATTCGACTATCTTAATGATGGCTGAAGATTCAACGGATTGGCCATTAGTTACGGCTCCTACATATGACGGTGGGCTAGGTTTTAATTATAAATGGAACATGGGCTGGATGAACGATGTTTTAACTTATATGGAAGCCGACATTCATCAAAGAGCAAATCTTCATGAAAAAATGACTTTCTCCTTAATGTATGCCTTTAATGAAAACTTTATTTTACCATTCTCTCATGATGAAGTAGTTCATGGAAAGAAATCATTGTTAAATAAAATGCCTGGAGACTATTGGAGAAAATTTGCACAGCTTCGGTTATTATACGGTTATTTTATTGCTCATCCTGGCAAAAAATTGCTATTTATGGGCGGAGAATTTGGTCAGTTTGATGAGTGGAAAGACGCAAGTGATTTAGATTGGCAGCTATATGACTTTGATATGCACCAAAGTTTAAATAGCTATTTCAAAGAACTTCTTAAGATTTATAAACGAAGTAAACCACTTTATGAATTAGATCATCAAGAAGAGGGTTTCTCTTGGATTGATGTGAATAATCGAGAACAAAAAATCTTTTCATTTATTCGAACATCAACAAATAGTCAAGATAAGCTTGTTGTAGTATGTAACTTCTCAGATGTTCCATACCATGCATATAAAGTAGGTGTTCCTCTAAACACAGAATATGTTGAGGTCATCAATAGTGATCATGTTGATTTTGGAGGTTCTGGAGTTGTTAACCCAAAACCTTTAAAAGTAATCGAAGAAGGATTTCATGGTCTACCATTTCATATTGAAATGGATGTACCACCCTTTGGGATTAGCATCATGAGAACAAAGAAAAAACGGGGGGAGAGAAGAAACAATGTTAAAAAAGAAGTGCGTAGCGATGTTGTTGGCAGGAGGAAAAGGTAGTCGATTAAGTTCGCTTACAAAAAATTTAGCAAAGCCAGCTGTTCCATTTGGTGGGAAGTATCGAATTATTGATTTTGCGCTAAGCAATTGCTCCAACTCTGGGATTGAAACAGTTGGAATTTTAACGCAGTACCAGCCTTTACTCTTACACTCTTACATTGGTATTGGAAGCGCTTGGGACTTAGATAGAAGAAACGGAGGCGTTACTGTATTACCTCCTTATTCAGAGTCATCAGGGGTAAAGTGGTATAAAGGAACTGCCAGCGCTATTTATGAAAACCTAAACTACCTATGCCAGTATGAGCCTGAGTATGTGTTAATTTTATCAGGAGACCATATTTACAAAATGAATTATGAAAGTATGCTAGATTATCATATTGAAAAAGAAGCAGATGTATCTATCTCAGTAATTGAAGTTCCTTGGGATGAAGCAAGTAGGTTTGGAATTTTAAATACAAATGAAGCCTTAGAAGTTCAAGAATTTGATGAAAAGCCACAGTATCCAAAAAATAACTTGGCATCTATGGGTATTTATATTTTTAAATGGAATATTCTTAAAGAATATTTAGAAATGGATGCACGTAACCCTTATTCTAGTCATGACTTCGGAAAAGATGTCATTCCGCTATTGTTAGAAGAGAAAAAGCGTTTAATGGCATATCCATTTAAAGGATATTGGAAGGATGTAGGAACGGTTAAGAGCCTATGGGAAGCAAATATGGATTTATTAGATGAAAGTGATGAGCTCAATTTATTTGACTCTTCGTGGAAGGTCTATTCCGTAAATCCGAGTCAACCCCCTCAATACATTGCTCCAACAGCATGCGTCGTAGAATCATTAGTCAATGAAGGCTGCGTAGTTGAAGGTAGTATTGAACGTTCCGTGTTATTTCCAGGTGTACAAATTGGTAGTGGTTCAGAAGTAAAGCGAAGCGTTGTGATGCCATCAGCAAAGGTTGGCGTAAACGTATATATTGAAAATGCTATTATTCCGTCAGACGTAATTATTCCAGATGGAACAATTATTAAGCCAACCAAGGGAAAAGAAGAAGTTATTTTAGTGACGAATGAACTGTTAGAGTCCATTTCATAACGCATTTAATTAACAGAGAGGATGAACTACATTGAATAATCAAATGCTAGGCATTATTGATGCTTGCACAACTACGAGCTCCTTACAACCATTAACTTTTTATCGTTCAATTGCGGCTGTTCCATTTGCAGGACGCTACCGATTAATTGATTTTATGCTATCAAACATGGTTAATTCTGGTGTGCAAAGCGTAGCTATATTTCCGAAAGATCGCTATCGTGCTCTTACCGACCATATTGGTTCAGGCAAGGAGTGGGATTTAGACCGAAAAAGAGATGGTCTATTCATTTTTCCACCTGTAAAAAACGATTTAAAATTAGAAGACCCATCGCTAATTGCTCAATTCCGCTATCATATTGATTATTTCCTTCGAAGTAAACAAGATTACGTTATTATTGCAAATAGCTATACCATTTGTACCATTGATTTTAACCAAGTATTAAAGCGTCATGTAGCTCAAGGTGCAGGTGTAACGTCAGTAGTGAACGGTAATACACCTCTAAATATATACATTATTAATAAAAAAGCGTTACTTGATATCCTACAAAATGAAACCCAAGACTTTGATACGATTACAGAGCTCGTACACTATCTTTCTTCGTCCTCGAAAGTGATCACGTATGAGCAAAATGGGTACCTTTCTCAAGTAGATTCGCTAGAAGCCTATTATAAAGCTAGTATGGATATTTTATCTGCAGAAACGTGGAAGCAGCTATTTTTAAGAACTCGTCCAATCTATACAAAAACAAAAGATGAACCTCCAACACGCTATGCAAAAACAGCTGTCGTGAAAAATTCAATGATTGCTAACGGTTGCGTTATTGAAGGGCATGTGGAAAATAGTATTATTTTCCGAGGAGTAAAGATAGGAAAAGGTGCAGTTGTTAAAAATAGTATCGTGATGCAAAAAGGAGCTATTCTTGAGAATAGTGTATTAAACTATGTTGTTTTAGATAAAGATGTAAAAATAGGTAGTCATGAAGAGTTGAATGGTGAACCTAATCTACCAAGAGTATTAGCAAAAGGAACAGTTCAAGGAGCGTTGATGAATTCGTGAATGTATTATTTGCAGTGTCAGAATGTGTACCCTTTATTAAAACAGGGGGATTAGCAGACGTAGCTGGTGCTTTGCCTAAAGAATTGAAGCAGTTGGGTACTAACGTGTCCGTGATTATGCCTAAGTATAGCTTGATTTCTGAGAAGTACAGTGAGCAGATGACTCTAGAAAAAGTGATCTACGTCCAAGTTGGCTGGAGAAGACAATATTGTGGGATTTATACGCTAGAAATGAATGATACTCAGTACATTTTTATCGATAATGAATACTATTTTAAAAGAGATAGTCTGTACGGTCATTATGATGATGCGGAGCGCTTTGCTTTTTTCTCCAAAGCGGTACTAGAGGCTATTCCAACTCTAGTAAATGAGCCGGATATTATTCATTGTCATGACTGGCATACAGCCATGATTCCGTTTCTATTAAGAGCACAATATAGTATGTATGACCATATTGAGACAGTATTCACCATTCATAACTTACAATTTCAGGGTATCTTTCCAAAGCAGAATTTATATGAGCTATTAAACTTAAATGAGTATCATTTTACGTCCAACCAGTTAGAGTTTTATGGCAATTTAAATTTTATGAAAGGCGGCATTGTCTCTGCGGATAAAATTACGACAGTGAGCCCAACTTATCGAAATGAAATCCAAATGCCTTATTATGGTGAAAAGTTAGATGGGTTACTAAGACAACGAGACCAGGATTTGATAGGGATTGTAAATGGTATTGATGACCAAGCCTATAATCCGGAAAATGATGAATTAATTGCATTTAACTACTCAGCTCAAGATTTAGCAGGTAAGTATAAGAATAAAGAAGATTTACAAGCATACCTTGGATTAGATGTGAGAAATGATGTTCCACTTGTTTCAATGGTCACGCGATTAACAAAGCAAAAAGGGTTAGATCTTGTAAAGCATGTTTTTCATGAAATAATTCGTTTAGATGCGCAGGTTGTTATACTGGGAACAGGTGAAGCAGAATTTGAATCATTTTTTAAAGAGATGGAATCTCAGTATCCCAATCAGGTAAAAGCAATTATTGGTTTTAATGAAGCGCTAGCGCATAAAGTGTATGCAGGATCAGATTTATTTTTAATGCCTTCAAAGTTTGAGCCATGTGGATTAGGTCAATTAATTGCGTTACGCTATGGTGCAATACCCATCGTTAGAGAAACAGGTGGGCTAAACGATACGGTCCTTTCGTATAATGAGTATACCTACGAAGGAAACGGATTTACTTTTGCAAACTATAACGCTCACGATATGCTTTACACAATTGAAAGGGCAATTTCCTTTTACAATGATAAGGACGTATGGGAGAAATTAATGCGAGACGCTATGAGTCAAGATTATAGCTGGGCGCAATCGGCATTTAAATACAATCAACTATATGCGAACTTAACATCTATTTCATCTTGAAAGGGTGATAAGCTTGTTCTCTAATAAAGAAAGCTTTCAAAAAGTATTTTTAAAAAAGTTAGAAATGACTTATGGGAAAAGCTTCAAAGAATCGACGGTACAAGATCAATACCATACGTTAGGAAATATGGTGAGAGAGTATATTAGTAGTGATTGGATTGCTACTAATGAGGCTCAGAGATCAAATCACTCAAAACAAGTGTATTATCTATCGATTGAATTTCTATTAGGCAGGCTATTAGGACAAAACTTACTTAATCTTGGAATAAAAGAAGTAGTTGAAGAAGGGTTAAAAGATTTAAATATTTCACTAGAAGAGATTGAGGAAATTGAAGCAGATGCTGGGTTAGGGAATGGTGGATTGGGCCGGTTAGCTGCTTGCTTTTTAGATTCTTTAGCCTCTTTAAATTTACCAGGGCATGGATGTGGAATTCGATATAAGCATGGGTTATTCGATCAAAAGATTGTGGATGGCTTTCAAGTAGAGTTACCTGAACAATGGCTTCGCCACGGTAACTCTTGGGAAGTGAGGAAAGTTGATCAATCCATTGAAGTGAACTTCTGGGGAGATGTTGAATATTACAGTGATAATGGCAAACTAGCATTTCGACATATTAACGGAGAGTCTATTTTAGCTGTGCCGTACGACATTCCTGTAGTAGGTTATGACACGACTACAGTGAATACGCTTCGACTTTGGAATGCAGAACCTGCCTCATTTCCAGTACATAAAGACGTAATGCAGTATAAAAGAGAAACGGAAGCAGTCTCTGAATTTTTATATCCAGATGACACCCATGAAGATGGTAAGATTTTAAGGTTAAAGCAGCAATATTTTCTTGTATCAGCTAGTTTGCAAAGTATTGTTCGTTCACATCGTATCGTATACGGGACGCTTGCCAATCTACATGAAAAAGTAGCTATTCATATTAATGACACTCACCCTGTATTAGCTATACCAGAGCTTATGCGCATTCTATTAGATGAGGAAAAGCTTAGCTGGGATGATGCTTGGCATATTACTACACAAACAATCTCATATACGAATCATACAACGTTATCTGAAGCTTTAGAAAAATGGCCAATTCATTTATTTAAGCCACTTCTTCCTCGCATTTATATGATTGTGGAAGAAATTAACCAGCGCTTTTGTGAAGAGTTGTGGAAACGATATCCTTATCAATGGAAAAGAATTGAGGATATGGCAATTATCGCACATGATATGGTGAAAATGGCTCATTTGGCTATTGTAGGCAGCCATAAAGTAAACGGTGTAGCTAAAATACACACCGATATTTTGAAAAAGCGAGAAATGAAAAACTTCTTTGATTTCTATCCACAGAAATTTATTAATAAAACAAATGGTATTACTCATAGACGATGGCTGTTAAAGGCGAATCCAGAATTATCAATACTTCTCAATGAAACCATTGGTGATGAATGGGTGAAAAACCCTTACGCATTAAAACAGTTGGAACCTTATGCTCAAGATAAAAATTTTAAAGACCAATTAAAAAAAGTAAAGCAACAGCGAAAAGATATTTTAAGCGAAGTTATCAAAAAGCAAACTGGTATTGAAATAAATCCACAATCAATCTTTGATGTGCAGGTGAAGAGACTGCATGCTTATAAGCGACAGTTGCTAAATGTACTTCATATTATGTACCTGTACAATCGTTTAAAAGAGGATTCTAACTTTAAAATTGTACCAAGAACGTTCATCTTTGGGGCAAAAGCTTCCCCAGGATATTATTATGCTAAGAAGGTTATTAAGTTAATTAACTCAGTGGCTGATGTAGTAAATAGTGATCCCGTCACATCGCCGTTTTTAAAAGTTGTTTTTCTCGAAAACTACCGTGTTTCTTTAGCTGAAGATGTGTTTACAGCAGCGGATGTTAGTGAACAAATCTCAACTGCTAGTAAAGAAGCATCAGGAACAGGGAATATGAAATTCATGATGAACGGTGCTTTAACCGTTGGAACAATGGATGGAGCAAACGTAGAAATTGCGGAAGTTGTTGGAGAAAATAATATGTTTATCTTTGGCTTATCATCCGAGGAAGTTCTACACTATCAACAAAACGGTGGGTATCGTTCATTTGATTATTACCATCATGATCAACGAATCAAAAAAGTGTTAGAGCAGCTTATAAACGGCTTTTTTAAGAATACTTATGATTTATTTGAGCCAATTTATGATTCTTTGTTAATGCAAAATGATGAATACTATGTACTGAGAGACTTTGCGTCCTACGTTCAAGCACAGGAAAAAGTAAATCAAGCATATGGTGACAAAGACAAGTGGTTTGAAATGAGTGCGTTAAACATTGCTCAATCAGGTTATTTCTCTAGTGATCGCACAATATCAGAATATGCAAAGGAAATTTGGGAGATTAATTCATCAAAACAAATATTATCATACTAAAAAGAGACTGAGACATAAGTAGTTCAGTCCTTACTATACCTGAACGATTGAGAGTTCATAACTTTTAATCGTTCAGGTTTTTTGGTTGATTGTGAAAACAATGTTGGAAACAGGGTGGAATGGAGCGTAGGTCACTCGACTCCTGCGGGAAAGAGAGGGAAAACGGAGATCCCGCAGCGCAGCGAGGAAGCTCAGGTTCCTCCCCGCGGAAAGCGAGTGGCCGTAGCGCAATGGAACGAACGTGTTGAGACAAACTAAAGAGATGGGAACAGTTAGTGTTCGTCTTTTAGAAGCAATCATTTTGTTATGTCCCAAACTCTTTTATCTATTGTCACCACTTAAGAAATTCCCTTAAAGGTATATTCAACATAAAAAAACAGGAGTATTACGCTACTCCTGTTAATCTGTATAATGTTCTTTCTCGTGAGAAGGGAGGTGACCAAAAGTGGTCATGATGCCTTCTTCATCTAAGCTTTGCTCATACTCTTCATGCTGCTTGGACGGATAGACAACAATTTTTTTTCCATATAAATCAGTACCTACAAAGTTCTCATAGTCTTCTACATAACCGACGTTTTCGTCATGCTCAATATATGTGTCGTTATAAGAAGAAATATCTCCTTCAAAATCAGATGGGGACTCAGACGTTCCATACCTCTCTACGTCTTGCCAAGAATCTTCTGCGTCATATTCAGTTGCTCCGGAAGTGTCCAGGTCGTATTGTCCAAATGGATGACGAAGATTTAATTCTTCGATAGGTCTTTGGCGTGATGTTTCCTGAGATGGACTATGCTCTTTACAATACAACGTGGTAGGAACTGCTTCTAGTCGTTCAAAGCTAATATCCTTCCCACATGTTTTACATTTTCCATATGTGGTTGCCTCCATCGCATTTAAAGCAGTCTTAATTTCCTCTAGCTCTTCCCTTGTATGTTCATATAATGCAATGTCTTTTTCCCGTTCATAAATTTCACTCGCCATATCTCCAGGGTGGTTATCATAACTTGATAACTCCCCTGTTGAATCATGTAAACTTTGGGATGTTAATCCAAAATCATTATTATCTTTTAACTGGTTTAGTAAGTTTTCCTGCTCAGTTAATAATACGTCCCTTAATTGGTTTAGCTGCTTGTTGGAAATCATAAAAATTCTCTCCCTTTTCCCTTGAATTACTCAATTCCACATTATTATGTGTTAAATGATTTAAAAAAATTAAGCTCTATCGTGTTTCACATGTGAAATGATTGGCATTTATGATGAAATGTGTAATGACTTCTTCCATTAGTTATGGAAAAACTAGGTGGTAGATACTTTCAATGATGAAGGAGAGTTGATACTTTCCGTAGTTATATCACGTAACGCAGAAACCAAGAGCACAAACTCGTTAACTTCTGATGAGATATGATACAATCTTATCAAAGGAATTCAGTTGTCAAACTAGATTTTTTTACAACGAAAGTTTATAATAAATTGGTTAAAGACTTACGAGATTATAAACGGGGGGACGTAGTGTGATTGCAATAACTGAACAGTTAATACATGATCATTTATCAAAGGCAATTGAATGTGCCAGAAATGAAAGTAATACAAAACTTGTCAGCGTAGTCAAAAAAGTAAGACCTATTGACCCCCTTATTTTTTATGCAAACGGCTATAGACAGTTTTGTAAAGAACGTTTCTTTTGGAGAGATCCGAACCAACAGTACACATTCGTTGGGTTAGGAAGAGCTTATACGCTGTCTTCCAAAGAAGGGTCTGCGCGTTTTTTTGATACAGAAAAACAATGGAAGCGCTTTAAAAAAGATATTTTATATACAAATAACGTAGAATTTCCAAATGGTACAGGTCCTCTGCTTTTTGGAGGATTCTCATTTGATCCTTATCAAAAAAAGGACAGCTATTGGACGGATTTTTCCAATAGTAAATTTGTAATTCCTTCTGTTCTGTATACAGAGGCAGATGGAAATGGGTATCTAAGTATAAACATTAAAGTAAGTGGTGAAGACAATATACAAGATCACCTTAAGCACATTGAAGAGCTTGAAGGATTGTTAATAAATCAAGAGTATGATGGCAGTAGCTACTCATCACCTTTACTATTAACAAAAGAAGAAATTGATGTACAAAGGTTTACAAAAAATGTTCAAAATGCTACTTCCTTAATTCAACAAGAAAAAATTGAAAAAGTCGTGCTAGCTCGACAGTTAAAAGCAACATTTACTGAAGCAATTTCGACAGAGTACGTTATTCAGCGTTTACTGAGAGAGCAGCCTACAAGCTACACCTTCATTTTTGAGAATGAAAACCAACATTTTGTTGGTGCATCTCCAGAGCGTTTGGTGCAGAAAGAAGGAGACTATGTTTTTTCAACTTGTTTAGCGGGTTCCATTAAGCGAGGAAAAACACGTAAAGAAGATGCGCTTCTAGGTGATGAGCTTTTAAATGACCAAAAAAATTTAATTGAGCATGACGTGGTCGTGCATATGATTAAAGAAGCAATGGACGCCTATTGTATGGAAGTAGAAATACCTATGCAGCCAACATTGTATAAAACGAAGCATATCCAACATCTCTATACACCTGTACGAGGTAAAATCAAGAAAGGTGTGACATTGTTTTCTCTGTTGAAAGAGCTCCACCCCACACCTGCTCTAGGAGGATATCCGCAAAGAGAATCCTTGTCCATTATTCGAAAGTTAGAGCCGTTCAATCGTGGATGGTATGCAGCTCCAATTGGGTGGATTGATATTAACGGTAACGGAGAGTTTATTGTTGGGATTCGTTCAGGTGTAATTGAACGACAACAAGCGATGCTTTTTGCAGGGTGTGGGATTGTAGCAGATTCGACACCTGAGAGTGAATACGAAGAAACAACGATTAAATTTAATCCAATGCTATCAGCTTTAGGGGGTATAGCAAGTGGACCATACTGATCAGTTAACTGCTTACGTAGCAGCTTTTGTAGACGAACTAGCTAAATTAGGTGTAAATCATGTTGTGGTAAGCCCTGGTTCTCGCTCAACACCGATTGCTATGTTAATGTCTGAGCATGAAAAGATAAAAGTTCATTTAAATATTGATGAGCGCTCGGCTGGATTTTTTGCTTTAGGTATGGCAAAAGCAAAAAATCAGCCTGTTGCGCTTGTTTGTACATCTGGAACAGCTGCTGCAAATTATTTTCCAGCAGTTGTCGAAGCACATCACTCAAGGGTTCCTCTACTTGTCATTACGGCAGATCGTCCGCATGAACTGCGTGAGGTAGGAGCTCCACAGGCAATTAATCAACAATACTTATTTAGTCATTATGCAAAGTGGTTTGTGGATACAGCTTTACCAGAAGCTGCGGAAGAGGCAATTCGTTATATTCGAACTGTGGCTGGAAGAGCTGTTAGCGTTTCAGCTGGTGCTCCAAAAGGTCCTGTTCATATTAACATGCCGCTTCGTGAACCAATTGTTCCAAATCTTTCTTTAGAAAATTTATGGAGCTTACATGAGCGTGATAACTCGTACGTTTCGTTTAATAAGGGAAATCCAATGCTTTCTAGTCAAGCTTTTGCGCATATTGGTCAGTTCATAAAAGACGAAACAAAAGGTTTGATCATATGTGGAGATCAGCTAAAGGGGGAAGATAAACAGGCTATTGTAGAGTTAGCAAATTATCTTCAATTTCCAATTATTGCGGATCCACTCTCGCAGATGAGAAACGGTGATCATGCTAAAAATCTCGTTATCGATACGTACGATTCTTTTTTGAAAAAAGAAGGAATTCAACCGCTATTGAAGCCAGAAGTTGTCATTCGGTTTGGTGCCATGCCTGTATCAAAGGGTTTGACTTTATTTTTAAAAGCGTATGAGCCAAAAGCTGTTTTTGTAGTAGATGAAAGTAATGGATGGCGAGATCCTACACTTCGCTCAACGCATATGATTCAGTGCAACGAAGGGCTATTCGCTCGTGAATTACCAAAGTATATAGGAAGTAAGAAATCTTCTAATTCATGGAGTGAAAAGTGGATTGAATTAAATAAGCAGGTTAAGGATTCGTTAAAAATCAACTTACAAGATAAGTGGTTTGAAGGTAGCATTGTACAGGAACTATCAAAGCTTTTACCAGCTAATTCGGCTTTGTTTATTGGCAACTCAATGCCAATAAGAGATGTAGATTCGTTTTTCTTTGCGACAGATAAACCAATTCACTTATTTGCAAATCGCGGTGCTAATGGCATTGATGGTGTTGTTTCATCAGCTTTAGGTGTTAGCACGGAATATGAACATACTGTACTTTTAATTGGGGACTTATCTTTTTACCATGATTTAAACGGCTTGCTCGCTGCTAAAATGCATAATCTTAACTTAACAGTCGTGCTCATTAACAATGATGGCGGGGGAATCTTTTCATTTTTACCTCAGTCAAAAGAAGAGAAGCATTTTGAGTTTTTATTCGGTACGCCAACAGGTCTACAGTTTGAACATGCTGCAAAGTTATATGAGGGTACATTTAGTAGAGCCTATACAGCAGATGAGCTTCACTGCGCATTAAAAGCTTCGTTTAAAGAGGGTGGCTTGCACATTATTGAAGTGCCAACAGCTCGCAAAGAAAATGTCGAAATACATCGTGAAATCTGGAGTGACGTTTCCCAGGTAATAAATTTGTCTGAATTTGAGGAATAAGAGATGTATTATAGATATGAAGATGTTTCGTACCATGTTGAAGTACAAGGGAAAGGAACTCCCCTTTTGTTATTGCATGGCTTTACAGGTTCCTCTCAAACTTGGAGTACATTTACGAAGTCTTGGGCACGTTATTATGAGGTTATTACAATTGATATTATTGGACATGGAAAGACAGATTCCCCTAGCGATGTAGCTCCATATAAAATGACTCAGATGATGAACGTTATTGTAAGTCTTCTAGATAGGCTCCGAATTGAAAAGGCCTTTGTTCTTGGCTATTCAATGGGAGCGCGTCTAGCGTTGGCATTTTCCATTCATTATCCAGAACGAGTGAAAGCGCTCATTCTAGAGAGTGGATCACCGGGCTTAAAAACACAGCCGGAGCGAATGGCAAGGCAAGCTGCTGATGAAGAATTAGCTGCGTTCATTAGGGAGCAAGGTGTGTTGAAGTTTGTGGACTACTGGGAAAGCATCCCCATGTTTAAAACTCAAAAGCGCATGCCTGAAAAAGATCAAGCACTAGTTCGTCAAGAGAGGTTGGCTCAATGTAAGCTCGGGTTAGCAAATAGTCTAATTGGTATGGGAACTGGAGCTCAACAATCTTATTGGGAGAAGTTACATACCTTGTTGCTTCCTGTCCTGTTAATTACAGGTGAACTTGATCAGAAATTTTGTGAAATCGCAAAAGACATGTCTAACCAGCTCAAATTTTGTAGGTATAAAGTTGTTTTAAACACTGGCCACGCAATTCATGTGGAACAACCAAGAATTTTTGGTAAAATAGTAAGTGAGTTTTTATCACAACATGAGGAGGAAGAAAGATGACAGTTGAATGGGTATCTCAACGTAATTATGAAGATATTTTGTATGAAACATATAATGGAATTGCAAAAATTACAATTAATCGTCCAGAAGTACGAAATGCTTTCCGCCCAAAAACGGTAATGGAATTAATTAATGCTTTTGCATATGCGCGTGATGATTCAAGCGTTGGTGTAATTGTGCTAGCTGGTGCTGGAGACAAAGCATTTTGTTCTGGTGGAGACCAAAAAGTACGCGGGCATGGTGGTTATGTAGGGGAAGACGAAATTCCTCGCTTAAACGTATTAGACTTACAGCGATTAATTCGCGTTATTCCAAAACCAGTTGTTGCGATGGTTTCAGGCTATGCAATCGGTGGAGGTCATGTTTTACATATCGTATGTGACTTAACAATTGCTGCAGATAATGCAATTTTTGGCCAAACGGGTCCAAAAGTTGGAAGCTTTGACGCTGGATATGGTTCAGGCTATTTAGCGCGTATTGTTGGTCATAAAAAAGCGCGTGAAATTTGGTATCTATGCCGTCAATACAATGCGCAAGAGGCACTTGAAATGGGACTTGTTAACACTGTTGTACCATTAGAAGAGCTAGAAGCAGAAACAATTAAATGGTGTGAAGAAATGTTAGAAAAGAGCCCAACAGCTCTACGTTTCTTAAAAGCTGCATTTAATGCTGATACGGATGGATTAGCTGGTATACAGCAATTTGCTGGAGACGCTACGCTTTTATATTACACAACTGATGAAGCAAAAGAGGGTCGTGACGCATTCAAAGAAAAGCGCAACCCAGACTTCAAACAGTTCCCACGTTTCCCATAATGCTCAAAACAGCTTGATGACATTCATCAAGCTGTTTTTTCTATGGAAAGGAGAATAGAAGCATGAATTTGTTACCTAATTGGTTAAGTCAACGAGCGAAAGTAACACCTAACCGAGTTGCGGTGGACTTAGCAGCGGAATCGATTACATTTTTACAGCTGCATAAACGAGTGGTGAAGCGAGCTTTTCAATTAGCGAGCTATGGGATAAAAAAAGGTCACACAGTTGCTATATATATGAAGAACCGAATAGAATATATTGAATTAATTCATGCTTTAGCTTATATAGGAGCAAAAGCACTATTACTCAATACGCGTTTAAAGCAGCAAGAGATTCAGTATCAATGTAGCGATGCAAAAGCGAACTTTCTTGTTGTGGATGAGAGTTATGAAGAAACCATACTGCTTTCAGGAACAGAACTAATTCAGCTACAAGACCTTATCTATCGACACGAAAAAGAAATTGTGCTTCAATCTCAGTATGATTTAAATGATACGTATACAATTATGTATACGTCAGGTACTACAGGTAACCCAAAAGGAGTTATGCAGTCTTATGGAAATCACTGGTGGAGTGCTACTGGGTCATCGCTAAACCTTGGACTTCAGACAAATGACTGCTGGCTCGTTGCTGTGCCTTTGTTTCATGTTAGCGGTTTTTCTATTTTAATGAGAAATGTTATTTATGGGATGAGAATTGTATTACACTCAAAGTTTGAAGCTATACAAGCAAACGCTGCTATTGAAACAAAAGGTGTGACCATTATGTCGGTCGTAACTTCGATGCTGACCCAAATGTTAAAGGAACTAGGTGGCAGAAAATATCCTGAATCATTTCGCTGCATGTTAGCAGGAGGAGGTCCCGTGCCAAGAGTTCTCTTGGACGACTGTATAGAGAAAGGAATCCCTGTCTACCAGACGTATGGCATGACAGAGACTTCTTCTCAGTTTGTAACGTTAGCTCCAGAAGATAGTATTCAAAAACTTGGATCTGCAGGAAAGCCCCTGATGCCTTGCCAGCTTAAGATTGTAAATGCTAACGGTGAGGAAGTAATGAATGGTATAGAAGGTGAAATTGCTGTGAAAGGCCCTAACGTAACGTCTGGGTACCTTAATAAACCAGAAGAAACAGATAAAGCAATAAAAAATGGTTGGTTTTATACAGGAGATATCGGCAAACTTGATGAAGATGGATTTTTATACGTATTAGATAGAAGATCAGATTTAATTATTTCAGGTGGAGAAAATATCTATCCAGCAGAAATTGAGAGCACTCTATTAAAGCACCCACTTATTGCAGAAGCCGGGGTTACAGGGCTGCCTCATAAACAGTGGGGACAAGTTCCAGCAGCTTTTTTAGTAGTTACATCGCCAATAAAAAAAGAAGAGTTACAGGCATATTGTCAGTCGATGTTAGCCAATTATAAAGTACCAAAGTATTATTTTATTGTTGATGATCTACCAAGAACCGCTTCCAATAAAATTATTAGACGAAAATTACCTCAGCGTATAGAACAAGGGCGTCAACTATGATTGAAATTCATAAAGCAACCATTCATGCTATTGAATTGAACCTATTATCACCGTTTTCAACTAGTTATGGAACTGTGACAAATCGAGAACTGCTTCTTTTAGAAGTAGAAGATATAAGCGGTGAAGCAGGCTGGGGAGAAGTGGTAGCATTTTCAACTCCTTGGTACACAGAAGAAACCATCCAAACGTGCTTTCATATGCTCAATGATTTTTTACTTCCGGCTTTAATTGGAAAGCGATTAACGACGCCTTTAGACCTACAGGAAATATTTAATCCGATTAAGCGAAACCATATGAGTAAAGCAGCAATAGATTGTGCAGTGTGGGATTTGTTTGCTAAGAAGAACAACAAGTCTCTATCTCAAGCTCTTGGTGGCACAAAAGAAGCTGTAGAAGCTGGTGTAGTAGTTGGACTCGATGATATTCATAAGATGGTTCATAAAATAGATGAACACTTGAAAGCTGGATATAAACGTTTTAAAGTAAAGATTAAGCCTGGAGCTGATTATGACCTTATTAAGCAAATTAGAAATCATTATCCAAAACTGCCGCTGATGGTAGATGCAAACTCTGCTTACTCCTTAAATGATTTGAATTTGCTTCAAAAGCTAGATGAATTTGACCTTATGATGATTGAACAGCCATTAGATTCTAGTGATATTATCGATCACCGTCATTTACAACAGCAGCTACGCACGCCCGTTTGCTTAGATGAAAGCATTGTGTCTTATGATGATGCTAGAAAAGCAATTGAGTTAGGGAGCTGTCAAGTTATTAATGTAAAAGTTGGACGGGTAGGCGGCTTAACAGAAGCAAAACGAATTCATGACTTGTGCCAGAAAAGTAATGTTCGACTATGGGTAGGGGGAATGCTGGAATCGGGTATATCAAGAGCTCATAATATTGCATTAGCTTCATTAGAGAATTTCACGATACCTGGAGACATTTCAGCTTCTTCACGCTATTGGAACAAAGATGTCATTCTTCCAGAAGTAGAAGTGGATGATGGGTTAATTCATGTGCCAGAAGAACCAGGCATTGGCTATCGGGTGGATAGGATATTTTTAAATAAAGTTTCCACATATCAAAAAACATATGCATAATGTAGAGACTGAGACATAAGTAGTTCAGTCTCTACTATACCTGAACGATTGAGAGTTCATAACTTTTAATCGTTCAGGTTTTTTGTTGATTGTGAAAACAATGTTGGAAACAGGGTGGAATGGAGCGTAGGACACTCGACTCCTGCGGGAAAGAGAGGGAAAACTGAGATCCCGCAGCGCAGCGAGGAAGCTCAGGTTCCTCCCCGCGGAAAGCGAGTGGCCGTAGCGCAATGGAACGAACGTGTTCAGACAAACCAAAGAGATTGGAACGGCTATTGTTCGTCTCTTAGAAGCAATCATTTTGTTATGTCCCAAACTCTTTTATTGTGAGTTCGTTTTTTAAAAAAATTTTCTTTTTATTTATATAGCAGCTGTCTAGTCATGTGAAAAAAAGTTTGATTAAATTTCATAAATCAAATAGTACAACCAATCCGAGAAAACATGTTATGATGGAATAGTTTGATGAAAAATAAGACTGTTTGTAGTGGCTAGTTGCTAATACCTAACAAAACTTTTAAAAATTTCTTTTTTTACATATGTTTAGGAAACCTTACTTAACAAAGGCGTAAATCAGTATGTTAAGTAAGGTGGGGTAAATGTGCGGGAATTTATTTTGAAAAAGATATTGTAGTTCTGTAAGTTGTCCCTTATAATGTGTTTATAACACAACATCTTGTTTTTTATTAAAACTTCATATACTATATTTTGTGTTTTTCAGTAGAAAAGGTGTCTGAAAAAAGACTTAAAAGGGAATTTGGTGTAAATCCAAAACTGTCCCCGCAACTGTGAATGCTGATGAAATAAGGAATAGCCACTGTGAGTAACGATCATGGGAAGGCCTTAGAGTAAAGCGAAGCATAAGTCAGGAGACCTGCCTTTTTTATGACGTTTTATCTTCTTCGGGAGGTGAGAGGATAGAGCGAGGATTGAGAAAAGACATTTTGTCTTCTTTTATCTTCGTTCTATTCGCTCACTGCGTCAGGTGAGTGATTTTTTTATGCTGGAGAAAAAGGAGGAACTTATTTTTATGATTAATACAACAGATTTAAATAAACTTGAAAAAGTAAATTATGATATGAAACTACTTGGTGAAAAATTTCCACAACTTGATTTTTCATGGTATGAGGAAAAGGTAGTAGAAACAGTTGCTGCGAAAGAGAATATGACGGACGAAAAAATAGCAAATGTTTTTATTTTAGCAGCACTTGAGCGAATTTCAATGGATGAGCCAGATTGGACATATGTAGCAGCTCATATCTATTTACAAGAGCTATATCGCAAAGCTGCCGCCAATAGAAAATACAATCAAGCTGAAAGGTACGGCTCATTTTATAAGCTTATTACAGAGCTTACAGATATGGGGATTTATAGTACACAGCTTTTGGATACATACTCTGTGGAAGAGATTAATGAGCTAGGCTTAGCCATTGATTATACAAAAGATAGCCTATTTACGTATATTGGCCTGTTAACATTAGCTGATCGCTATTTAGCAACATCACATGATAAGCGTGTATACGAGCTACCGCAGGAACGCTTTTTAATTATTGCTATGACACTCATGGCAAATGAAAAGAAAGAAGAGCGTTTAGCGCTGGTAAAAGAGTCATATTGGGCACTTTCAAACCTTTACATGACAGTGGCAACGCCGACATTAGCGAACGCAGGAAAAAGCTATGGACAGCTATCAAGCTGCTTTATTGATACGGTTGATGATAGTTTACGAGGTATCTATGATAGCAATACGGACTTAGCTACGCTAAGTAAAAACGGTGGTGGAATTGGCGTATATCTAGGTCATATCCGTAGCCGAGGTAGCGATATAAAAGGGTTTAAGGGCGTATCATCAGGAACAATTCCTTGGATGAAACAGCTTAATAACACAGCAGTTAGTGTTGATCAACTGGGTCAACGTCAAGGGGCAATTGCTGTATATCTAGACGTATGGCATAAGGATATTTTTTCTTTCTTAGATGCACGTTTAAACAATGGAGACGAGCGTCAGCGTACGCATGACTTATTTACTGGCGTTTGCTTGCCGGATTTATTCATGGAAGCTGTTGAAAAACGTGAAGACTGGTACTTGTTTGATCCTCATGAAGTTCGTACGGTAATGGGTTACTCGCTAGAAGATTTCTATGATGAAGAGGAAGGCAGCGGCTCCTTTAGAAATCGTTATCGTGAATGTATTGAAAATGAATCCCTATCAAGAGAAAAAGTGCCTGCGATTGAAATTTTTAAACGAATTATGATTTCACAATTAGAAACAGGAACACCATATATGTTCTACCGTGATACAGTGAACCGTGCTAACCAAAACCGTCATGAGGGCATGATTTATTGCAGTAACTTATGTACAGAAATTACGCAAAATCAAAGCATGACAACAGTGGTTGAAGAAATCACAGAAGATGGAAAAATCGTCATTACAAAGCAACCAGGTGACTTTGTCGTTTGCAATCTATCGTCTATCAACTTAGCACGTGCAGTAACGGAAGATGTACTTGAACGCCTTGTGCCCATTCAAGTTCGTATGCTAGATAACGTAATTGAACTGAATAACCTTCCAGTTCTACAGGCAAAACTAACAAACCAACGCTATCGTGCTATCGGTCTAGGTACGTTTGGTTGGAACCATTTATTAGCTCTACAAAAGATCGCTTGGGAAACAGAAGAAGCTGTTCAGTATTGCGATGAGTTATATGAAAAAATTGCTTACCTAACGATTCAATCAAGCATGGAGCTTGCAGAAGAAAAAGGAGCATACCCTCTATTTGAGGGGTCCGATTGGGAAACAGGAGCTTATTTTGCAGCACGCGGTTACGAAAGTAATCAGTGGAATGAGCTACAGGCGCTTGTGAAAGAAAAGGGAATTCGAAACGGATATTTAATGGCCGTTGCGCCGAATTCATCTACTTCCATCATTGCTGGGTCTACGGCTAGTATTGATCCGATTTTCCGTAAGTTCTATTCAGAAGAGAAGAAAAACTATAAAATTCCAGTTACTGCTCCAGATTTGTCACCGGAAACGAATTGGTATTATAAGTCTGTTTATTTAATCGACCAACATTGGAGCATTAAGCAAAATGCAAAGCGTCAGCGTCATATTGACCAATCTATCTCGTTTAACATTTATGTTCAAAATGATATTCGTGCAAAAGATTTACTAGATTTACACATGACTGCATGGAAAGAAAAGCTAAAAACAACGTATTATGTTCGCTCTACGTCTAGCGAAGTAATTGATGAGTGTGAAAGCTGCCATAGCTAAGAAAGGAGTCGATTTTGTTGACGAACAGTCTAAAGAAACGTGAGATTATGAATGAAAATGCCCCGAACCGCTCAACGGGAATTATTAATGGTGAAACCTCAAATATTTTAAACTGGGATGATGTACGATTTTCTTGGGCGTTTCCAAAGTATAAGCGCATGCTAGCTAATTTCTGGACACCGTTTGAAATTAATATGGGACAGGACATCAAACAGTTTCCACAGCTTACAGCGGATGAACAGGAGAGCTTTTTAAAGATTATTGGTTTGTTGGCTTTATTGGACAGCATCCAGTCAGATTATGCGAGCAAAGTTGCTGATTATGTTACGGATTCTTCAATCAATGCGCTGATGATTATTTTAGCTCAGCAGGAAGTTGTTCATAATCACTCTTATTCATATGTATTATCAAGCTTAGTGCCAAAAGCTAAGCAAGATGAAGTATTTGAATATTGGCGTACGGATGAAAAGCTTCGTGCACGCAATGACTTTGTGACAAATGGTTATAAAGCATTCGCTGAAGAGGCAACAGTTGAAAACTTTTTAAAGTCCATTGTATATGATGTTATTTTAGAAGGTCTGTTCTTCTATAGTGGGTTTGCGTTTTTCTACAACTTAGCACGCAATCAAAAAATGGTTGCCACATCCACGATGATTAACTATATTAATCGTGATGAGCAGCTTCATGTGGGGTTATTTGAAAAAATCTTTAAAGAAGTGCTAAATGAAAATCCAGAACAGCGTACGGCTGAGCTTGAAGAGTTTGTTACTTCAACATTCCGACAAGCTGCCCAGCTTGAAATTGAATGGGCTGAGTCAGTCATTGGTGAGAAGTTTGATGGAATTACGATGAAAGATATTCGTCAATACATCGAATATATGGCAAATAAACGCTGTAATCAAATGGGATTTGGGCGCGTAGCGTTTCCTGATGCACCAATTGAAAATCCGCTGCGTTGGATTGTTGCGTATCAAGAGGTTGACCTTGGTAAGACAGACTTCTTTGAGCAAAAGTCAAGACAATATACAAAAGCATCAGATGTAAATGGATTTGATGATTTGTAAAATAAAGAAGCTGACTAAATGGCTACAACAGTTTTAGTCAGCTACCTGTGTTGAAATAAGGCCTAGTTCAATAGCACGAGTAGTGATAAGCAGGTCAATTTCAGGTGGAATGGTTTCTAATGTTCCACATTCATACTGCCATAAATGAGCAAATGATTGCACATAAATGGGGAACGTTTGTTTATTGGCTTTAACAGCTTCTGCTTTGAAAAAATGAACAAGTTGATTGGTATTCATATATTACCTTCACTTTCGTTGATATGAAAAAGGACAACCCGCGTGGTTGTCCTTTTTTATTAATTAGGAATAGAACAAAGTTTGTTTTAGGATAACCGATTTAAAGATCTTCAGGTTTAAATGTTTTACAATCTGTTTCGCGGCTATTAGAAGCCTTTTTACCAGCATGGCTGACTACGTAAATTTCGTCTGCTCCACAACGGTTGCCTTGCTTCCAATAATGACAGTTATTCACTTCACAAAGAACGTTTTGTGACATATATTCCCCTCCTTTATACGCGTGATATATGTAGTATGGTCAATTTTCATTATTGTTATAATCGAGAGATTAGAAAATTAATTGAGAATTTTTATCAATTAATAATTGACAAAGAGAATCATTCTCAATTATTCTATGTATATAGCAAACAAGATTAAATCATCGTTAAGATTTTAAATAAACTTAATTTTATCGTATAGGAGGAGAAATACATGTCATCAGTTATGGTTGTTGGAGGAGATCGTTTAAAGCATATTACAGATCGGTTAGCGGGTGAGGGGTTTAACGAAGTTATTCATCTTGATGGAAGAAAAAGTAATATGGTGAAGCGAGAAATTCCGGATCATATTGGTTTTGTACTTGTGATTACAGATTTTATTAACCACAACATGGCAAAGGTCATTAAAGAAAAAGCGAAAAAGCAGCAAAAGCCAATTTATTTTGTTAAGCATTCATGGAGCGCAATTCGCAAAGTAATTGAACAAGTATCATAAAGGATAAAGCAACAGGTGATTTTATAAAGCGTGGTGACAGGATGCAATTAAAAGTTCAAATCAAAACCTTGGCTAGTCATCATATTGAAGAGTTTATTCAATGCCCTTATAAATTTTATCAGAGGCAGCTTAAAGCTCGTAAACACCAACTGGTTGATTGGCGAAGTCTCGTCAGCGTAACCATTCATAAGGTTGTCAAAGAATATTATGCAAAAGCGCCATATGAAAGATCTGCATATTTTATTTTACAATTAATTGAAAGGTATTGGTCCAAGCTCTCACCGGAACTTTTCCAATCGAAAATTCATTACTATGAAGTCCTAGCATCGATGAGTGATCATTTGTTAACGTTTCTTATGAGTGAATTGCAAGATGATACGCCACTATTTGTTTATGAAAAATATGGAGTATACGTTCCTGAATTAGAAACAAATATTTCACTGTTAATTGATGCAGCGTATTGGTCGGATTCTTCTTATGAAGTAACAAAGTTTCTAATTGATGATCAATCAGAAGTAAAAGAAATGCTGACAGCATTTATGATGGTTTTTACCAAGCATGCATTCAATAGAATGCCAAAAGCTATTCATTTCTATTCACTTCTAACAGGGAAGAGAGAGACTGTTGAAATTGTATCTGAAAATTATTTAGAGTCAGTTAATAAACTGAAAATGATGAAAGATGTACTAGAAGAGCCAAAGTTTTTTCAAAAGATAAGTTTATTACAAGAGTGCAAAAATTGTCCACTCCGATTTGAGTGCAGCACAGATTCAACTATTCAAGCTGAGAAACTAACAATGTTTATGTGAAAAAGGTGGCACCTTAATGACAGAAGGCTTAAAAGTAGAGCTTGCTCCATATGGAGAAGATGTAGAAAAGTGTAAAGCGTATGCACTTAATATTGCAGCAAACATAATAAAAGAAGTAAAGAACAGATAAATCGTTCTTTACTTCTTTAGTTTAATACGGCTTCTTTCCAATATACTTTCGGTTGTCTTTCATAAACAAGCGCCAGAAATAGTAGAATCCAGGGAATAAAATAGCAAATCCTACAATGTACGTGATGAATAATGAGCGAAAAGCATCAGGATGGGTAAATCCTGTTTCGATGGTTACATTCGGATAAATAACATATGGTAAATGACCTTTTCCATATACATAGCTCGCTAAAAAATACTGAAGAACAATCGCAACAACTGCTAGTCTAGGCATTCCTTTTCCTTTTGATGATGGAAGTAAAAGAGCTCCGCCTGCTACTAGGAATAAAAACAAGGAAATAAATAAGATGGGTTTGTCTTCCATCATGTTATTATAAAGCCAAGTGGCTTCCATACGCAGTGTCAGCATAATGAGAATGGCCATGACAAGTGATATAGGACCTGTGATGAGCGCATCTCTTCTATATACCTCATATGCTTCCATTTCATCTGAGGACTTGGAGTAATCAGCTAAAAGCAATGAGGATAGAAATAACGAAGAGCTGACAGCAAATCCTATAAAAGCATATACGTTTGGACTGGTAAATACTTTGAGTAAGTTTAGTTTTTCAACTCCATCAATGGTATCGATGTAACCGCCTTGGCTAATTGGTAAAACAGCAATTAAAAACGCTGGAATCAACACGCCTGATAGACCAGAAATATAAACGAGAGCCTTTTGATGGCGAGCTCCCTTAGTATAATTTGAAAATACAAGGAAACCACTTCTAAGTGCTAAAAGCAATAGAATAATACTTCCTGGAATTAATAGAACAGTTCCAAGCGTAAACGTAGCTCCAGGAAAGAAGCTAAATAAACCAACTACAATTGCAACGATAAATACATTCGTTACTTCCCAAGTTGGAGAGAGATAGCGGTTAGCGATGTTTGTAGCATTGGTTTTTTCACGATTAATGTAAACCATTGACCAAAATCCCGCTCCAAAATCCATTGTTCCCATAACAGCATAAATAAAAATAAATCCCCAAATGACCGTGATGGCAAGTAGTGAATCACCCATATTAATTCCACATCCTTTTAGTTCATATCTGCAAGCTCTTTCTCCAATGGATTACGCTTGAAGTAATAAATAAGAACAAGTGAAACAGCAACAACGAGTATAGCGTATACAATTAAAAATAGAGCAAATAAAAATTCTAAATTAGCAGAGGTTGTAACGGATTCAGAGGTCTTCATAATTCGGTAAATTACCCAAGGTTGTCGACCTGTACATGCGAAAATCCAGCCGAATTCTACTGATAGGATGGCCAAAGGACCAGAAATAACAAATGCCCACATTAACCACTTTGGAAAACCACGCTTTTTCATAAATTTATACCAAGCAATTCCCAGGATAGATAGTAGAATAAGCAGTGATCCAATCCCTACCATACCGTTAAAAAGAGTATGGATGAAAAGAGGGGGCCAGTATTCTTCTGGAAAATCATTGAGTCCTGCAACAACCGTATCAAAGCGATCATCTGCTAGAAAGCTTAGTGCCCATGGAATTTCAATTCCCCATTTGACGGTTTGAGTTTCACGATCTGTAAATCCCCCAATAGTGAGCGGTGCATAGTCGGTCGTTTCAAATAAACCTTCTGCTCCTGCAAGCTTTTCTGGCTGATATTCATAAAGAAGCTGCGCAGATTCATGCCCATTTAGAGCTGTTAAAAATGAAAATATCCCTCCAACGATTAGCCCCATCATTAGTGCTTTTTGGTGAAAACGATAAAGTCTAGGCTCTTTACGAGAGCGAAGCATCTTAAATGCAGCGATGGATGCAATAACGAAGGCACCCGTCGCATAAGCAGATACAGCAACGTGTCCAGCTGTTGTAATAAAACTTGGGTTAAAGAAAGCTCCCCACGGATCGACATCTGTAATTTCGCCATTTACAATTCGAAAGCCGGCCGGAGTTCCTTCAAACGCATGGACGTTTGTAATCAACACAGCTGAAGCTACAGCTCCAATAGCTACAAGTATAAGGCTTACAATTCGCATTGTTCGCGAAATTCGATCAGCTGCATACACGTAGATAGACAAAAAGAGTGCTTCAATAAAAAAAGCATAGATTTCAATTTGAAAAGGTAATGACATAACTTTCCCAACAACTTCCATGAAACCTGGCCATAGTAAGGCTAGCTGTACTCCAGCAATAGTTCCTGTTGGGATAGCAACGCCTAGTAAAATTGCTGCGCCTTTTGTCCAACGCTTTGCCATTAGCTCATAATCTTTGTCTTTTGTGCGCTGATAGAGAAGTTCTGCTAATAAAATCATTAAAGGAATTCCCACGCCTAACGTAGCAAAAATAATGTGAACTCCCATGGTCATACCAAACATCGAACGAGCAGTTACTAAATGTTCCATTGAAATACAACCTTTCCAATCAAGTATTGATAAGCCTTATTGTCCACTTTTTACCACAATTTATTCATCAATAAATTTTTGAAACAGAATAATTGAAAATAAGAATCATTACGATATAATAGATGTATATCTTATTAAAGGAGAGGATTATAAGATGAAACCAAATATTCATCCAGACTACCGAAAAGTAGTGTTTATGGATACAAATAGCGGATTTAAATTTCTATCAGGTTCTACAATGCACTCTTCAGAGACAACGGAATGGGAAGATGGTCAAACATATCCATTAATTAAAGTGGAGGTAAGTTCTGATACACACCCATTTTATACTGGTAGACAGAAGTTTGCTGATAAAGGCGGACGTGCAGAGCGCTTCATGCAAAAATACAATATGAAACAAAAATAACTAGCTAATGGGCTAGTTATTTTTGTTTGTATTTAGTTTAACGCTTTTTGAATTGTTTCAATGTTTTTATCCATAATTGAGAAGTAATCTTCCTTGTTTGCTACATCATCTTTTGTTGCAGACTCCAGGTTATGAAGGGTAAGCGCTTCTGCACCTACTTCTTTTTGAACAAGCTTAGATACTTTAGGCTCTAAGTTTTGATCGAAAATAAAGTATTTAATGTTATGCTCATTTGCTTCTTTAATAATAGACTGTAGCTGCTTTTGTGACGGCTCATTTGTTGGAGATAAGCCGGCCACACTAATTTGAGTTAAGCCATAACGTTTTTCCCAGTATCCATATGCAGCGTGGGAAACTAAAATTTCTTTGTGCTTTCCTTCAGAAATAGTTGTTTCTAGCTTTTGATCAAGTTCCTCTAGCTGAGCCTTTAAGTTTTCATAATTTTTTTCAAACTCTTCTTTTGCTTCTGGTTTTAGTTCTATTAATTCATTCTTAATGTTTTCAGCTAATTGAATTGATAAGACCGGGTCTAACCAGATGTGTGGGTCCGTATCTCCGTGACCATGAGCATGTTCATCTTCATCAGAATGCGTACTTTCAGCTAACTCAATACCTTTAGCTGCTTCTACCATAGCCACATCTTCATTTTTTAAGGTATCTTGCGCTTTATCAGCAAAGCCTTCTAATCCAATGCCGGAATAAATGAAAGCATCACCTTTAGCGATTTCTACCATATCCTTTGTTGTTGGTTCGTAAGAGTGAGCATCTACTCCAGGAGGAAGTACACTCTCAACATTTACTTCATCTCCACCAATTTTCTTAGTGAAATCTTGCAGTGGAAAAATAGTTGTATAAACCGTTAATTTATCGTCTTTACTGCTTGCTTGTTCATCTGAATTGTCAGCACCGCATCCAGCTAAAAATGCTGCTGTACCTAATGCTAATGCCATAAATGTAGCTTTAACTTTCATATATATAATTCTCCTTTCGATTACTAGTTACGAACAATGACCTATGTTATTATATCGTAATAGTTACGATTTGGAAACTATAAATTTATGACTGGACCGTGAATTTAGGTAGAGGATCACAGAAAGTCGACCAATCTTGCTGCATTTCTGCATCAGTAAGCAAGCAGTGATCAAGCGTAGAAATGACTTCTTCTTCATTCATTTCCAATCCAATAAAAACTAGCTCGTTCATGCGGTCACCAAATGTATCGTCCCATTTTTCGAGAAGCTCGGGCTCTTCTCTTAATGTCTGTTGCTTTTCAGCTTCTGAATATGCAGCTACCCATTCGCCTGCACCTTGGATCATAATCGATGTTCCAGCTTGTGAAAGCAGCCCTGCCATATCATTCCGTGAAGCTAACCAGAAAAAGCCTTTTGCTCGGACAATATCAACTGGCCAATTTTCAAGCCATGTCATTAACCGTTCTGGATGAAATGGACGCTTTCGTCTATAAACAAAAGAAGAAATGCTGAATTCTTCTGTTTCTGGAGTGTGGTGATCTGTATTTAGCTCCTTGATCCAACCTGCTCCTTGACTCGCTTTTTCAAAGTCGAATAGACCAGTATTTAGAATTTCTTTTAGGTCAATCACACTTTTAATTGTTTGGATAATCTTAACTTCAGGGTTCAGCTTCTTTAAGACTAACTCCAGCTCTTTTGCGTCTTCTTCTGTCAGTAAGTCGACTTTGTTCAGCAGAATGACATTTGCAAACTCAATTTGGTCAATGAGTAAGTCAACAACTTCACGCGTATCATGTTCATCGTTACCTTCTTTACGATCTAACAAGCTTTCACCGGATGAGAAATCCTCCCAAAAACGATTTCCATCTACTACTGTGACCATCGTATCCAGAGAACATTTTTTTGTTAAATCAATGCCAAGCTCTTCATCGATATACGTAAACGTTTGGGCAACTGGAATGGGTTCACTAATTCCTGAAGATTCGATGACGATGTAATCGATATTTCCTTTATCAACGAGACGTTCAACTTCTTTCATTAAATCGTCTCGTAGCGTACAGCAAATGCATCCGTTTTGCATTTCAACTAATGTTTCTTCAGTACGAGAAAAGCCACCTTGTTTTACTAAGTCGGCGTCAATATTTACTTCGCTCATATCATTGACGATGACGGCTACTTTAAGCCCGTCTCTATTTTTTAAAATATAATTCAATAAAGTTGTTTTACCTGAACCTAGGTAACCACTTAATACTGTAACAGGTACTTGTTTCATTTTGTTCTTCCTTTCTTTAAATAAGAATAGTTACGATTTATGCTGTTACATCATATAAGAATTTTTAGTATAATACAAGGGGAACGATTAAAAAATTTTTTACATAGGAAAGGAAGTAGGAAACATGAGTCTATTAAATGAGATTTTAACTTACAATGAGAAGTTTGTGGAAAATAATGAATATCGCAAATATGAGACAAGCAAGCTGCCGGATAAAAAGATGGTTATTTTATCTTGTATGGACACAAGATTAGTGGAATTACTTCCTCAATCAATGAACTTACGTAACGGCGATGTGAAAATTGTGAAAAATGCAGGGGCACTTGTATCTCATCCTTTTGGAAGTGTCATGAGAAGCATTTTAGTAGCTGTATATGCACTTCAAGCAGATGAAGTATATGTAATTGGCCACCATGATTGTGGTGCAGGAAAATTAGAGCCGATTTCATTTTTAGAAGCTGTAAAAGAGCAAGGGATTTCAGAAGAAGTAATCGATACAATTGAAAAGTCAGGAATTGATTTAAAAAGCTGGTTAAAAGGATTCGATTCGGTTGAAGAAACGGTGCAACATACGACGTCTACAATTCGTAACCATCCTTTATTTGCAAAGCATATTCCTGTACATGGTCTTGTTATTGATCCAGGCACAGGAAAGTTAGACGTTATTATAGATGGATACGAGTATGTTAAAGAAAAGCAAAATAGCTAATCTTTTTTTGCAGTTTCTTTTTCGGGCACGGGATCCATACCTCCTGGGTAAAAAGGATGACACTTGGAAATTCGCTTTATCGTTAACCACCCGCCTTTAAAAGCTCCAAACCGCTTAATCGCTTCAACCCCATAATGAGAACATGTTGGATAGAATCGACACGTAGGGGGTGTGAGTGGCGAAATAACTTTTTGATATACTTTTATAATACTCAGCATGATTTTAGCAAGCACTGATATCACATCTTTCTAAACAGATTCTTTTCTATAAATATATCGAAAAAAAAGCACAGGATGCAAATACCAGGTATATAGTATATTAAATTGATGAAAAAAATCGGAATTAAGTGTATGATAAAAAGTAAGAATAAAAAAGGAGTGATAGCATGCCATCAGTAGAAAGTTTTGAATTAGATCATAACGCTGTAAAAGCCCCTTATGTAAGACATTGTGGTGTACACAAGGTAGGTAGTGACGGCGTTGTTAATAAATTTGATATTCGTTTTTGCCAGCCCAACAAGCAAGCGATGAAGCCTGATGTTATTCATACATTAGAGCATTTATTAGCTTTTAACATCCGTACTCACGTAGAGAAATATGATCATTTTGATATTATTGATATTTCTCCTATGGGCTGTCAGACAGGATATTATCTTGTTGTCAGCGGAGAACCAAAAGTAGAAGAAATTATTGATCTTTTAGAAGACACACTAAAAGATGCAATTACAATCACAGAAATTCCAGCTGCAAACGAAAAGCAGTGCGGTCAAGCAAAGCTTCATGATTTAGAAGGAGCAAAGCGCTTAATGCAATTCTGGTTGAATCAAGATAAAGAAGATTTAGCAAAGGTATTCGGTTAAACTAAAAAAACTCTAGCTTTGACAGCTAGAGTTTTTTTAGTTTAACCATAATGCCGACCTACGTATTTTAAAAAGTTTAGTGTTAGACCATTTTTATAAACTATTCACAATGAGCTGTGCAGCTTGTCTAGCACCAGAAATATTTCTAGCGATCGGTCCTACTTCTAGTTCAGCTAAGGCCCCTGTAACATATAGATTAGGTCCCCATTGTAGTGAGTGAGAAACAATAGGACAGCCATACTCACTGCAATGTAACTTATGCTCATGAATCAAGGGTGTCAGCCACTGCTTTTCAGGTAATGTTTGAACAAAGCCAGTTGCTAAGAAGACACGTATCCAATCGTAAATCAAATGTATCCACCTCTTTAAATCGTAATCATTTCGTTTTTTTTGTGAAAATGATAATAAAAAAAGGTTCATCGTCAATAGCGGAAGAGTACGAAAAACTTCTAAAAAAATGTTTTAATCAAGGAAAAAGGGGTACTACTATACTAGAGATAATTGAAGTAGAAATCATTAAGGAGTGGGTATTATGTCTAAAGAGTTAACAACAATCGTAAATAAGCAAGTAGCAAATTTTAGCGTGATGTATATCAAGTTACATAATTATCATTGGTATGTAAAAGGCGAACAGTTCTTTACGTTGCATGAAAAATTCGAAGAGCTTTATACAGAAACGGCAACAGTAATTGATGACTTAGCAGAACGTTTATTAGCTCTAGGTGGTAGCCCAGTTGCTACAATGAAAGAAATTTTAGAAATGAGTTCAATTGAAGAAGCACATGGAAATGAAACAGCAAAAGACATGGTATCTGAATTAGTAAAAGACTTCACAATGCTAACAACAGAGTTAAAACAAGGTATGGATGTAGCTGGCGAAGTGGATGATGAGACAACAGGTGACACGCTTCTTGCTATTCATCAAAGTCTGGAAAAGCATATGTGGATGTTAAACTCTTTCTTAGGAAAATAAAAACTTGCGAGCTTCTCGCAAGTTTTTTTATTCCATAAAAGTGTACAAACGATAGCATGTATGAAGAACACTTCTCACTATTTTGCATATGATAGTATGTACCACTATGTAAATAGTTGAGAGGATGAAAAATGAATATGTACAAACTATCCTTGTTATCTTTATCTAGTTTAGGTTCATTTATCTTTTTCTTAGTAGGGGAATGGAATTATTTATTGATGGCTTTAGTAGCACTGGTAGCAGTTGATTATGTCACTGGAACAGTTGCAGCGTTTATTGATAAGAGTTTATCTAGTAAGGTAGGCTTTCGGGGCATTGCCAAAAAGGTTTTTATTTTTGCTCTTGTTACGATGGCTAACTTCATGGACCAAGTATTTTGGCCGGACAATCATTTTATCAGAGATATAACGATATTATTCTATATTTTAAATGAGATGATTTCTATTACGGAGAACGCTGGTCGAGTAGGTCTTCCTGTGCCCGCCGTTATTAAGCAGGCAATTGAGAAATTAAAAAATCAAATTAAATGATCAGTATAAAAGGAAACCATTATACAAATAAGAAAGGTAAGTCAGTATAAAGGAGCTGAATATCTTTCAATGAAAAAAACGTATTATGTATCCCTCGGTTCGGGTGAGATTTCTCAAGTGAGTACGGCATCGGAATGGAATTTTAAAATAAGTGCGACCGATTTGGAAGTAGAGCAACTGCGAGAGCGTTTAGATCAACGTTATTCAGATGATTGGCAAGGTTTCCTTCGAGCGCATATTCCTTATCTAGAATATCATCATGATCGTCCAAATGATGCTTATGATGATATGAATACTCAGCTATATCAAATGTTGTATGAGCTAGGAGATGAGAATGCAAAGGCTCATATTCGCACAATAGGAATTCTACCTTCATAAAAATAATAAAAATGTAAAAGTAGTGCTACTATTAATGATTATTAAGGGCTTTTATCGAGAATATTGGTAGAAAATCCGTTATTTCTATTCGAAAAGCTAAGAGATAGTACTTAAATGTGTGATAAAATAAGGAAAAAATCAAATGGAGTTTGAGTAGACGATGTACACATTTAAGGACGCATACCACAATCAGGTTTTTTTATCGTTTGAGCGCAGTCCGTTTTCAAAAACTCCTCGTCACGTTTGGGTTGTTTGTCGATACGAAGGACAATGGTTGCTAACTAATCATTCTAAGCGGGGGTTGGAGTTTCCGGGAGGTAAAGTGGAGCTAGAGGAAACACCGGAGGAAGCGGCAGTTCGAGAAGTATTTGAAGAAACAGGTGGAGAAGTAGAAAATCTTTCGTATATTGGTCAATATAAAGTAGTTAGTAAAGGAAAAACAATTATAAAAAACATTTATTTTGCGAATGTCTCAAAGTTAGTCCCAAAAGATGACTATATGGAAACAAAAGGACCGGTTGTTATTCGAGAAATTCCAGAACAAGGAATTCAAAAAAATGCGAAATACAGTTTTATTATGAAAGATAATGTTTTACAGTACGTGATGAAGCATGTAAAGCGCACATTTTTGTAAGAAGCAAAGAAGCCCTGTTATCATAGCAGGGCTTTTTAGTATTAATATTAATGACGCGTTAGTCGTTTTTCTAGATAGGAAATTGCTTGGTACATCCCAGTTGCAAATACAGCAATGAGCAACAAGCTTAAAATAACAAGGGTAAAGTTAAATACTTGGAAGCCATAGATAATCATATATCCAAGCCCTTTAGACGAAACCAAAAATTCTCCCACAATTACGCCAACCCATGATAAGCCAACATTCACCTTAAAGGTTGAAATAATCGCTGGCATTGTAGAAGGCAAAATTGCTTGTTTAAAACAATCATGCTTAGTAGCACCAAAGCTTTGCAGTAATTTCACATAGTTTGGATCGACTTCTTTAAAAGCTGTATAGACAACAATAGCAGTGATGATGACAGAAATGATTGCGCCCATTGTTAAAATGGAAAAGAAACCAGGTCCAATGGCTACAATCAAAATCGGGCCTAGAGCTACCTTTGGCATAGCATTTAAGATAACTAAATAGGGATCCAAAACCTTTGCTAAACGATTTGAATACCATAGCAAAGTTGCTAAAATGATACCACACAGCGTTCCAATAATAAATCCAAGTACTGTTTCAAACAACGTAAAGCCAATGTGTTCTAATAATGAACCATCCCCTGTTTTTTCAATAAACAAATTCCACACTCGGAGTGGAGAGCTGAAAATAAGAGGGTCAATCCACTTGAGCGAAGATGCCAGTTGCCATATCCCAAAAAAAGATAAGAAGATAAATAATTGAACCAAACGAATGATTCGCTTTTCGCTATTTACTGCGGATTTGTATTGCTGATGTAAAACATCAGGATTGTGAGGCTGATTCAAGGTGATCCAACTCCTTCCAAATCTCCATGAACAGGTCGTTGTATACAGAGTGTTGTCTAGCTTCAAAAGGAGACAGAGTCTGAAGGATAGGTGGTACGGTGAAAATTCGAGCAATTCTTCCTGGGTTGGCTGAAAATAAAACGATTCGATTGCTCATGGCAATTGCTTCTCCAATATCATGCGTAACGAGTACCGCCGTTTTTTCATAAGTCATTAAGGTTTTTGATACAAGCTCTTCTAACTTTAATTTCGTTTGAAAGTCTAGAGCTGAAAAGGGTTCATCTAAAAGTAAAATACTAGGATTCGTAGCGAGTGTTCTAACGAGCGCCACACGTTGACGCATACCTCCAGATAATTGATGTGGAAAAAAATCTGAAACGCTTTTCAATCCCATTCCTTCTAAGAGCATTAATGCTCGCTGCTCATGTTCCTTTGTAAGGTTACGCTGGATTGTTAGTCCAAGAAGGATGTTGTCTTTTATCGTCTTCCAGGGAAATAAGTAGTCTTGTTGAAGCATATAACCAACTTCTGCTGTAGGCTCTTGAACAAGTTTATTCTTAATGTTTACTTCACCTGAAGTTGGTTTAATTAACCCAGCCAAAATCGAAAGAAGCGTCGTCTTTCCACATCCGCTAGGTCCTAGAAAAGAAATAAATTCTCCTTCTTTAATTGAAAGGTTGATATTTTCTAAAGCTGTGGTGGCTGATTTCATTGTGACATATACGTGGTGGACGTTTGTGATTTGTAAGCCTGACATGGTTACTGCTCCATGACGTCAGTTGCAATTTTTGTGTTGACTAATGTTTTGTGATCAATACGCTTAGGTAGTTCACCAGCTTCATCCATAATGCGTTGAAGGTTTTCCCACTCTTCTTTATCTAACACTGGGTTAGTAGCAAATGAATCTTGGGTTTTATATCTCTCAACAACGGTTTCAATTGTATCGATTGATGTGTCGTCAAAATAAGGAGCGATTGCTTCAGCAACTTCTTTTGCACTGTGCGTATCAACCCACTGCTGTGCATTATAGATAGCTCTTGTAAATTTCTCAGCAGTTTCAGGATTTTCTTTTAAAAAGCTGTTTTTTGACATGAATGTTGTATATGGAACCTTTCCTGACTCTTCACCAAAAGAAGCAACAATGTAACCTTTTCCTTCTTTTTCAAAAATACTGGCCGTTGGCTCAAATAGTTGGACATAGTCGCCAGTTCCAGATGCAAAAGCACTTGAAACGTTAGCAAAATCAATATTTTGAATAAGTGTTAGATCGTTTTTAGGGTCAATATTATGTTCTTTTAAGACGTACTCTCCAACCATTTGTGGCATGCCACCCTTACGCTGTCCTAAGAATGTTTTTCCTTTTAACTGGTCCCATGAGAAGTTATCAACTTTTTCACGTGCTACTAGAAATGTGCCATCCGTTTGCGTTAGTTGCGCAAAGTTAATAATGGGATCATCAGAACCTTGTGCAGCGACATAGATTGAAGTTTCTGAACCAACTAATGCAACATCTATGCCATCGGATAAAAGGGAAGTCATCGTTTTGTCTCCGCCCCAAGTAGTTTTTAATTCTACGTTTAGTCCTTCTTTCTCAAAAAAACCTTTTGATATAGCTACATATTGGGGAGCATAAAAGATGGATCTTGTTACTTCTCCTACGCGAACAGTTTCAATTGAGCTTTGTTTACCACAGCTCATTAAAGTGAAGGTTAAAATACAAATAGTGATGATGGACAGCAGCCATTTTATTTTTCGCATGGTATTTCCTCCTAACGTTAAAATAAGATTGTAAATCAATTATGATGAAACATAGTAATAGGCCAATATGTGGAGTAGGATTGATAGCGTGACTTTTTCTACAATAATATATGATAATGGATAAAATAGTGTGAACGTCTGGTTAAAAACGATTGAATGATAAGGAGGGTTTTTTATGAAGGACGGAACTATTATTAGTCAATATCCTTTTCCATCTCCCAATCCACGCATTTCGTTGTCAATTGTGACGTATATGTGTCAAGGTTTAAAAATTAAGGGGATGTTAGCGGAACCAAAAGAAGAAGGTACATATGATGGATTTTTATATTTAAGAGGTGGCATAAAAAATGTAGGTACTGTGAGACCAGGGAGGCTAATTCAATTCGCATCTCAAGGATTCATTGTAATGGCTCCATTTTATCGAGGGAATCAAGGTGGAGAAGGAAACGAAGATTTTGGGGGAGATGATCGTTACGATGCTTTTGCAGCTTATGACTTACTTGTCAATTACCCTCGAGTTCATCAAGACCGAATCCATGTATTTGGTTTTTCACGAGGAGGCGTAATGGCTTTGTTTACTGCCATTGAAAAAAGTTCAGCACGTTCGCTTGTTTTATGGGGAGGGGTAACGGATATGATTCTTACCTATGAAGAGCGAACAGATTTAAGGCGTATGATGAAAAGGGTCATTGGTGGGACACCTTCGAAATATCCAGACAGGTATGAATGGCGTTCACCGCTAACTCAGGCATATAAGCTAAGTATACCGACATTGTTAATACATGGAAAAGAAGATGCAAACGTGTCAATTGAGCATGCATATCAATTAGAGAAAATGCTGAGTGAACATGGGAAGCCCGTGGAAAGCTGGTACTTTGATGGATTTCCTCATGCGTTTCCTCCGAAGCAAAACCGAGAGACAGTGAAAAATTTAACTGAATGGATGAAAACAAAATAAAAGATATGCCAGCATAGAAAAAGCATTGTACAATAGAGGAAAAGAAAGGGAGGTAAGAAGGATGGGAATGCCACTAGAATTAAATACGATGATTGTTACAAAAGGAAATGAGAAGCGAGTAGTAGATAATGTATTTCAAATTGAAAAAAAAGGCTACCGCTTATACCCTCTTGAGGTTCCGCTTAGTATTCATAAAACGAAGAATGGTGAACGCGTTGGGACAGGTATTATTAAAAAGCTTGAGTTAGAGCAAAATAAAACCGTTGTCACATACGAGTTAATAAAGCTACACTCCACAAACTAAAAAAAGCCGGAATTAAAATTCCGGCTTTTCATTATTTTGAAATAATCGGTCCGCCCATTTGTGAAATTTCTGGAGCTACATTTGCAAAGCGCTCAAAGTTCTTTGTGAACTTTTGTGCTAATTGATGAGCTTTTTCTTCATATAAATTTGCATTCTTCCATGCTTTTACTGGTTGAAGTACTTCATCAGGGACACCAGGAACATGTGCAGGAATCTCAAGTCCAAAGATAGGATCTTGAACTGTATCTACGCTAATGAGTTCTCCTTCTAACGCTGCTTGAACCATTGCGCGTGTGTAAACTAGCTTCATTCGCTCTCCAACACCATACTCTCCACCAGTCCATCCCGTATTCACAAGATAAACATTTACGTTATGCTCATCAATTTTTTTACCTAGCATTTTAGCATAGGCTGTAGGTGGAAGAGGTAAGAATGGTTCACCAAAACAAGTAGAGAACGTCGCCTGTGGCGCAGTAATTCCGCGCTCTGTTCCCGCAAGTTTACTTGTATACCCACTTAAGAAATGATACATTGCTTGTTCTTTTGTTAGTTTGCTAATTGGAGGTAAAACTCCAAATGCGTCTGCTGTTAAGAAAACAATTGCCGTAGGATGTCCTGCAACGCTCGGTAAGATTGTGTTATCAATTGCTTGAATTGGATAAGCAGCACGAGTGTTTTCTGTTAAGCTATTATCATTATAGTCTGCAATTCTAGTATTCGAGTTAATCACAACATTTTCTAAAACTGTTCCAAATCGAATGGCATTAAAAATTTGAGGCTCTTTTTCTTTTGATAGTTGAATGCATTTTGCATAACAACCGCCTTCAATGTTAAATACGCCTGTACTAGACCAACCGTGCTCATCGTCACCAATTAGTCTTCTGGTAGCGTCAGCTGATAATGTTGTTTTTCCGGTGCCAGATAGTCCAAAGAATAGTGCAACATCACCTTCTTTGCCAACATTAGCTGAGCAGTGCATAGGAAGTATGTTATTTTGAGGAAGTAGGAAATTCATTACTGAGAAAATAGATTTTTTCATTTCGCCTGCATATTCCGTTCCACCAATTAATACAACTCTTCGTTCAAATGAAATAATAATAAATGTCTCTGAATTTGTCCCATCAATGTCTGGAACAGCTTTAAAAGTAGGAGCAGATACAATTGAGAATGATTCAGCATCACTTTTTAGCTTCGTGTCTTCTGGACGAATAAATAGTTGGTGAGCAAACAAATTATGCCATGCGTATTCATTTACGACTTGGATTGGAAGCTGATATTTATCATCGGCGCCCGCATAGCCGTTAAACACAAATAGCTCATTTTGTTCTTTTAAATGTTCTAATACTTTTTTATAAAGCGCGTCAAATCGTTCAGATGAAAACGGTTGATTCACATCTCCCCATTCAACAGTATGAGATGTTAAGGAATCGCTTACAATGAATTTATCGTGTGGGGAACGCCCCGTATATTTTCCTGTTTCAACTTGAATAGCACCTGTAGAAGTCAATACGCCTTCTTGTCGCTCTAAAATCTTTTCGACTAATTGAGAAACAGATAGTTGGTGATTCACTTTTTCAGATTCCAGGAGATTGGCTAATTCAATAGACATATTAACAGTACTCATGTGCACTACCTTCCTTTTTTTAAAATGATGTTTAAATGTACAATTAGTATAACACATTACTTTAAATAGTCTATACTATTCGAATGAAAATGTTAAAATGTTGCGAAAATTTTTTGTTTTAGAGAGCATAAAACGTTTTTGTGAGATGATCTTACTAGTGAAAGGTTTCTGTAAATAATAGGGGAGGAAAATACAACCTTTAAGTGATTTTCATAGGAATGTTATTGACATAACAGAGCATTTTCCTGTATGATATGTCCTTGAACGGATACTCTCTTATCCCGAGCTGGTGGAGGGACAGGCCCTATGAAACCCAGCAACCATCACCCATTTCCATAGAGGTGATAAGGTGCTAACCTGATGCAAGGGAATAAACCTTGATCGATAAGAGTGAAAGGCTTATGCAGAACTTGATACCTTTCCTCGATACAAGGAAAGGTTTTTTATATTGAAAAAATGTAAATGAACCACAATAAGGGAATGAGTACCGTATCACAATGTATCATATTTAAAGGAGGAAAACCGATGTCAACACAACGTCGTCTGTTTACGTCAGAATCTGTTACAGAGGGACATCCAGATAAAATTTGTGACCAAATTTCTGACTCAATTCTTGATGCTATTTTAGCTGAAGATCCAAATGCTCGTGTTGCTTGTGAAACAAGCGTAACAACTGGTTTAGTATTAGTAAGTGGTGAAATCACAACATCTACTTATGTAGATATTCAAAAAACAGTACGTGATACAATCAAAGAAATTGGTTATACGCGTGCAAAATATGGTTTTGATGCGGATACTTGTGGAGTAATCACAGCAATCGGTGAGCAATCTCCAGATATCGCTGCTGGTGTAGACCAAGCGTTAGAAGCTCGTGAAGGTTCAATGTCTGATGAAGAAATTGAAGCAATCGGAGCTGGTGACCAAGGTTTAATGTTTGGCTACGCTTGTAATGAAACAAAAGAATTAATGCCGTTACCAATTTCTTTAGCTCATAAGTTAGCGCGTCGCTTAACAGAAGTGCGTAAAGAAGAAATTTTACCTTACCTTCGTCCAGATGGTAAAACGCAAGTAACGGTTGAATATGATGAAAACAATCAACCAGTTCGTGTTGATACAATCGTTATCTCAACTCAGCATCATCCAGAAGTAACGTTAGAGCAAATTCAACGTAACTTAAAAGAATATGTAATCAATCCAGTTGTTCCACAAGAATTAATCGATGAGAACACGAAGTACTTCATTAACCCAACAGGACGTTTTGTAATTGGTGGTCCTCAAGGTGATGCAGGATTAACAGGTCGTAAAATTATCGTTGATACTTATGGTGGATATGCTCGTCACGGTGGTGGCGCATTCTCTGGTAAAGATGCAACAAAAGTTGACCGCTCAGCAGCATATGCAGCACGCTACGTTGCGAAAAATATTGTAGCTGCAGGATTAGCTGATCGTTGTGAAGTTCAGCTTGCATATGCCATTGGTGTAGCTCAGCCAGTTTCAATCTCTATTGATACATTTGGAACAGGTAAAGTAACTGAAGAAGTATTAGTTGAAGTAGTACGTAACAACTTTGATCTTCGTCCAGCTGGTATCATTAAAATGCTTGATTTAAGACGCCCAATTTATAAGCAAACAGCAGCATACGGTCACTTTG
Organism: Priestia sp. KCTC 13724; assembly: GCF_056820425.1. Lineage (NCBI taxonomy): Bacteria > Bacillati > Bacillota > Bacilli > Caryophanales > Bacillaceae > Priestia > Priestia sp. KCTC 13724. Next base: position 41,673 of record NZ_JBXDLD010000057.1, read on the forward strand.
GTCGTACTGATGTTGAGCTTCCTTGGGAGTTCACTGATAAAGCAGAAGCTTTAAAAACTGAAGCTTTAGCTAAATAAAAAAAGAGGCTGGGACATAAGTAATTCAGCCAATGATAAACCTGAACGATTGAGAGTTTCTCACTTTTAATCGTTCAGGTTTTTTGTTGATTGTGAAAACAATGTTGGAAACAGGGTGGAATGGAGCGTAGGACACTCGACTCCTGCGGGAAAGAGAGGGAAAACTGAGATCCCGCAGCGCAGCGAGGAAGCTCAGGTTCCTCCCCGCGGAAAGCGAGTGGCCGTAGCGCAATAGAACGAACGTGTTGGGACAAACCAAAAAGATTGGAACAGCTATTGTTCGTCTCTTAGAAGCAATCATTTTGTTATGTCCCAAACTCTTTTTTATTGAACAAATTCTAACCCATTGTTTGATTTAGTAGTGACTGCTTCATAGCGAAGCAGTAATTGGTCAAAAATAGAATCCCAAGATTGCGTAAGAGCATAGCGACGAGCAGCGTCTCCAAACCTTAGTCGAAGCTGGGAGGACTCTAACAAAGTACAAATGGATTCAATAAATTCTTCAAGTGAATTCGGGGTGCAGAGGTAGCCATTCTTCTCATTGCTAACAATATGTTTTACTCCCCCTGCATTAGCAGCAATGACAGGCGTACCGCAGGACAATGCTTCTAATACAACGTTACCAAAGGTCTCCGTTTCAGAAGGAAATATGAATAGGTCGGAAGCTGCATATAGTTTAGCTAAATGCTCATGTTCTAAGAAGTCGATGAATGTAATGGATTCACCCGCTTCTTGCTGCAGCGCCTCCTTGCTAGGCCCACCTCCAACAATAAGCCACTGTACTTGGTGGCGTAAATGGTCGGGAAGTAAGCGAGATAGCTTTAATAAAAATGCTACGTTTTTTCAGGAGATAAACGTCCAACATATGTTAAGATATAAGGCTTTTTTATATTGTATTTTATGCGGATATCAAATTTATCGTAGTAGGGATGAAATAAATGATGATCGACTCCTCTAGACCAGATAGATATAGATTTAAAGCCTTGATTTAAGAGCTGCTTTTTTGTTTCAAGAGAGGGAACAAAAATCTCTTCAAACGGTTCGTAAAACCATTTCATATATCTCCACAGAAGAGGAGATAAGTGTCCTAACTTGTAGCTTGGAAGATAGTGTTCAAAGTCAGTATGATGAGAACCAACTAAAGGAATACTAAGCTTTTTAGCCACATGAATGCCACTAAGTCCCATTGAAAAAGGAGTAGCAACGTGCATGATTGTAGGATTGAACTCCTTTATTTTTTTCTTCATCTTTATAACATTCGGTAAGGCAAACCGACATTGTGGATAAAGAAAGAATGGTATACTTAATGAATGATTAATGGATAATGGACTAAATGTGCGGGACGATGATTCAGGTGCAAAAACCTCATAGTCAATTCGTTGACGAGATAAATAATAAGTAAAGCGCTTTAATGTTTTTGCGACTCCGTTGATCTCAGGAGAAAACGTATCTGATATCAATGTAATCCTCATCCTACCACCTCCATTTTGATTTAGTAGAACAACTGTAGACCGATAATTCCAGAGAGTATACCTAACAACATGCCTGCAAATACGTCAGTAGGGTAATGGAGTCCTAAATAAATCCGCGAAACTCCTACTAAAAAAGCAAGTGGAAATAAAAATAAAATTGAAACAGGTACCGCAATCATGATAGGTGCTAGAAACGAAAAAATGGCTGTTGTATGTCCAGATGGAAATGAATGATCTTGTAAAGGATTATCCAATACTTTTGTTTCTTTTAATTGAAGGTAAGGACGTTTTCTTGGATAAATTTTTTTGGTAATCGCCACAGGGATATGGCTGATTGCTAGAGATAAAGCGCATGCGTAAGCAAGCGGTAAAGATGCACGATCAATACATAGCATGAGGAGTAGCGCTAGGCCAATCATTGAAGTTGCACCACCGATATGTGTAATCGTACGAAAAAAAGTGTTGAGAGGCTTGAAGTCGAAATGTTTATTCACAATTTGAAATAAGTGGCACTCCCAATCATAAACTTGACGAATTAGTTTTGTTCGCATATAGCAACCTCCTTTAAGCCCATTATGTTCATAGCTAAAGTAATCGGTGACGATGAAACGTTAAAAAATTATATGTTTTTGTTTCTCAACGAATGTATAGTCGCTATGTTATATTGTAAGAAATATTTGTAGAGCTAGTGCTAATATTGTGTAAAGAATGTGTGGATTTATTTAGTGCATACTAAGTAAGGCTGCTACACAAAAAAACAAGCAGTGCATTGACCACTGCTTGTTGCATTAGCTGTTAATCGGGTTAATTGATTTATAATATTGTCCTTTTTCAACATACTGCGTGCGAATTCGGTTCATATCTTTTACATCTTCATCTGTTAATTCACGGACAACTTTAGCAGGGCGACCTAGTGCAAGTGTATGAGGTGGGATTTTTTTACCGGGTGGGACCAAGCTACCGGCTCCGATAAATGCACCTTCTCCAATTTCTGCTCCATCTAAAATAATTGAGCCCATTCCAACCAGCGCATTTTTGCGAATAAGTGCGCTATGTAAAATAACTTGATGGCCGATTGTTACATCATCTTCAATGATAAGCGGCAAATTAGGGCTTTGATGAAGTGTAGATTGTTCTTGAATATTGACACGCTTTCCAATAATAGTCGGTGAAACATCTCCGCGAATAACAGTATTAAACCAAATGCTACTTTCATCGCCAATCGTGACATCACCTGTAATCGTTACGTAATCAGCGATATAGCATGTGGGTGAAATAGCTGGTGTTTTTCCTTTATAAGGATAAATCATGCGTTCATCTCCTTTATTAGTTGAAAAAAGAGTAATAATCTTCTAATGTAAGTGTACATAGTTTTTTTAAACAGGTAAATAGCAAATGAAAGGGAGTAACTCAAATGCGTAAGTGGGAAACAGAAAATCCAAAAGGTGTGGTAGTCATTGTTCACGGCGCAGCTGAGCATCAAGGACGGTACCGCTGGCTAGTTGAAATGTGGCGTTCAGTCGGCATGAATGTTGTGATGGGGGATCTTCCTGGACAAGGTCTAACAACAAGAAGAAGAGGACATATCTTATCATTTGACGAATATGTACATGAAATTGAAAACTGGGTCAAAGAAGCACAAACTTATGATTTGCCTATTTTTTTATTAGGTCATAGCATGGGTGGGCTTGCCGTTATTCGAACGCTCCAGTTGAAGAACTTACCAATATGGGGAGCGATTTTATCATCGCCATGTCTAGGACTTAAAGAACAAGTTCCGGCTTATTTAGACGTTTTATCTAAAGGGTTAAATAAAGTAATGCCAACGAAACTGTTTGACTTAGGCTTAACTGTAGAGAAAGCAACGAGAAATCCAGAAGTAAGAGACGAAGACCAAAATGATTCATTGTATGTGACAAAAGTTTCCGTTAGGTGGTATCGCGAGCTTGTAGAAGCGATCAATATGGCATTTCGTGATATTGAAAAGATGCCTGATGTTCCACTTCTTGTTATGCAAGCGGGAGAGGATAAAATTATTGAAAAATTAATTGTAAAGCAATGGTTTGACGAAGTAGATCTAAGCGAAAAAATCTATAAAGAGTGGCCTCAGCTTTACCATGAAATTTTTAATGAACCTGAACGAGACTATGTTTTCACATATGCAAATACATGCGTGTTGATTAACCAATAAAATCCAAAAAAAGCATACAAAAAAGGGCACCTATCTTGTAGAATGT